>JAWLGG010000091.1:0-8535 GCA_041685155.1 Chromatocurvus sp. | reverse complement strand
GGCTTCGGATCGCCGATCAGAACCAGGGCAGTGTCCGCTGCGTCATGGTCGATGCCGTAAATGCGACTGAAGATGCTGTACTGGGCCGGGTCGGTGTCCTGGAACTCGTCGATCATGGCAACCGGGAAGCGGGTGCGGATGCGCTGTGCCAGCGCCTCGCCCTCGGCGCCGTCCAGCGCGCTGGCCAGACCGCGGATCATGCCGTCAAAGCCCATTTGCGCACGCGACGCCAGTTGCGAGGCCAGACGCTGGCTGACCCGCTCCCGGGCATCGGCAAGAACGGCGGGCTGCAACAGGTCCTGCAGCTGCTCCCCGCTGCTGCGCTGATCATGCCAGGCCTGCAGCGCGTCCCACAGCTGCAGCGCCGGCAGCGAGCTGCCCTTGTTGAGCCGGAACCGCCCGCGCGCCAGCTTCTGGACGAACCCGTCGGCCTCCTGCAGGGGAATCTCACCGCGGCCCCAGGCGCGCAGGTCGTCGAGCCAGCCGGCGAAGGTCTCGTCGCTATCCCGGCCCCTGAACGTGTTGCCGTTCATGGCAGCGCGCAGGTCTTGCAGCGCGGCGTGAACCGCCTCCGACTCTGACTGATAGGCCCTGCGTGCCGCGGCCTCGGCCTCGGGCAGCGCGTCCGCGCTCTGTGCAGCCTGGGCCAGCACGTCGGCGAGCCCCGCACCAGCGAGGGGCTCACCGGCGAGCACCAGATCGGCATCCTCCCGCTGCAGCAGCCGGCGCAGCCGCCCGTGCAGGCCCTGGGGTGAGCCGAAGGCGTCGACGATGGCCGCGGCCTCGGACTCCGCAAGCGGGTAGACGAGGCTGCGCCAGTAGTCCGCTACCGCCTCCAGTGTGGGCTCCGTGAGGTCCTTGACGACCTCCTGCCGGAACAGGCTGCCACTGTCGAAGGCGTGTTCCCTGAGCATGCGCTGGGCCCAGCTGTGTATGGTCGAGATGGCGGCGTCATCCATCCACTGCGCTGCGGTTTCCAGATGACGCGCACAGCGGGGCCATGACTCGAGGACGAAGTCGTCGCGCAGCTGCGCCAGCAGTGGGTCCCTGTCGGCCAGCCCGTCGTCAGCGTCGGCCGCGCGGAAAGCGGCTGTCGCCTGCACCAGGCGCTCGCGGATGCGGTCCCTCAGCTCCAGGCTGGCGGCCTCGCTGAAGGTCACCACCAGAATCTCCGGTGGCACCAGCGGTCGGGTGAAGCCGTTGTCGCGGCTGGAGATGTCGCTGTCCCGCTGGCCGTGACCCAGCACCAGGCGCACGTAGAGCAGCGCAATGGTGAAGGTCTTGCCGGTACCGGCACTGGCCTCGATCAGCTGGCTGCCGCAAAGGGGCAGCTCCAGTGCGACGGGCCGACCCGGTGACGGACTCATTCCACAGACTCCCCGTGCCCACACACCCAGGCATGCAAATCCGCATACAGCGCGAGACTCGCTGCGACGAAATCCCCCGACCCGACCAGGGCCTCCAGCGTCGGGTACTCCCGGGCCAGCAGCGGACTCTGCCCGTGCGCACTGTCGAAGGCCGCATACAGACTGTCGTCAGACAGTATGTCCACGGTTTCCCGGGCGCCCATGTCGCGTTCCGGATAGCCGACGAGCGCCGCAAAGGCGATCTCGGGATGCGTGGGCAGGGCGCGATGCATGCCCTGCAGCCAGTTCTGCATCAGGCGGGCCAGTCTCTCTTCCGCCGCCGCGCTGTCCATGCCGCGCAATAGCAGGGTACCTGTCGGTGAAACCAGGTGACTCCCGGCGCCCGGATAGTGCAGCTGCAGCGCCAGGTGGGCGGGCCAGTGCCTGAGAACAGGCGCCCAGCGCAAGGCCTTGCCATTGGCACTGTGCAGCCTGCTGCTGAGTAGAACGATGCGCGCCGCCGGGGTGGGGGCTGCTCCGTCACCGGCCAGGTGCACCCGATCGAGGGTGTCCTCCAGATCCAGCGCTCGCTCGTCGCCCTGCCATTCCACCGTCGCGGCATACCTGATCAGGGGCGACACCTGTCTCTGCCCGGGAAACAGGGCCAGCCGCTGGCGATAGGCATCCAGCGTTCCCGGTACGGACTTCAGCAGCCCGGCGCGCACCGCAGGGCCCGCCGGCGCCGGCGGGTAGTCGCCGGCGCGCTGGCGCTGCCCGACCCGCTGCGCAAGGAGGTCCGGCAGCGACAGATCGCGGTCACGGGCCAGGCGCTGGGCGATGGGCTGCAGCAGGGCTTCACGCTGCTGCCACTGCTGCAGGCCGTCATAGGCGAAGGGTTCGTCGTCCTCGGCCAGCACGTCCTCGTCGCGCATGTACGTTGACAGCCGCTGCTGGAACAGCGCCGCCACCGGATCGCGCAGGAAGGCCGCGAGCTGATCCAGCGTGACAGGCGTCTCCGGCCACCAGGGCGGCAGACCCCCGTCAGAGGGCGCTGCGGCCACTGCCCCCGCGCTGACGCCCTGCCACTCGCCGGCGTAGGTGAACAGCCCGGAGTCACAGCGGAAGTAGGCATCGGCAAAGGGCTGCAGGGGATAGTCCGTGGTCAGCGCGCGCGCCAGATCCCCGTCGGCAGGCTCCCCTTTCATGCGCCAGCCCGCGGCCAGATGATCCCGCAGTTGACCGACCAGCACGCTGGGCGGCTGCTCGCTGTTGTCCTTTACGCTGCGGCCGCACCAGCTGATGCTGAGGCATTCGCGGGCCGAGAGCAGCGCCTCCAGGAAGAGATAGCGGTCGTCATCGCGCCGCGAGCGGTCACCGGCGCGATAGTGCTCGCGCACGGCCATCAGATCGAAATCCAGGGTGTCGGCACGCCGCGGATAGGCGCCGTCGTTCATGCCCAGCAGGTAGATATGGCGAAAGGGGATCGCCCGCATGGGCATCAGCGTGGCAAAGGTGACGCGGCCGAGCATGAAGCTCTGCGACAGCCGCGGCGCGTCGATGCGATCCAGCCAGCTTTCGCGCACGACGGCCAGCGACAGGGGCTCCTCGACCCGTGCCGCCTCGATCTCCTCCTGCCAGGCCTCCAGGGCGCTCCTGATCTGCTCCAGCAGGGCCTGCTCGGCGCCGGACACCGGCTGCAGGGTCGACGCCAGCAGGTCGCTCAGGGTCTCCCCCCACGCCGCCGCGACCTGCGGCACCTTAAGGCGTTCACGCAGGTCCTGCAGGGTGAGCACCAGCCGGTACAGCGGCCCGACCAGCGCCGCATCGAGCCCCGCCACCTCGTCGTAGGGCACCACGCCCGCCCAGTCCTCGCCCGCCTCGGCGGCGTCGCCGACGGCGTAGCCCATCAGCATGCGCGACAGACCAAAGCGCCAGCTGTGCAGCTCATCGTACTGCGGCAGGTCCAGCTCGCTGCGCTGGTGCGCATCCAGCCCCCAGCGGACATTGGCCCCGCGAATCCAGCGCTGCAGGGTTGGCAGGTCACTCTCCGCAAGGCCGAAGCGCTCGCGCAGGGGCGGAATCTCCAGCAGATCGAGAATCTCGCTGGCGCGAAAGCGCAGGCTGGGCAGGGACAGCAGCGTCTCCAGGGCCACCAGCATGGGCTGCCGATGGCGCTGCTGCTGATCCGCCACGTGACAGGGAATATAGCGCGCATCCTCCCGGGTGAACTGCCCGAAGACCGCATCGACGCCGGGGGCGTAGTCATTGATATCCGGCACCATCACCATGATGTCCCGGGGCTGCAGCGAGGCATCCGCGTCGAAGGCCGCCAGCAGCTGGTCGTGCAGCACCTCCAGCTCGCGCTGGGGGCTGTGACAGTTGTGGAAACGGATCGAGGCGTCCTGTTCCGGATCGACCTGCGGCCAGGTCTCACGCGTTTCCGCCAGCGGTCGCAGCTCCAGGATATCGTCCTGCAGCTGGCCGAGCAGGCTGTCGGTGGGCGGAGACTGAAACCAGTCAACCGGCTGCTGCAGGGCCGCCATCGCCTGTACGTCGGTGGCGTCGTAGCCGGCGAGAAGCTGCAGGTAATCGCGCCCCTGCTTGCCCCAGGCCGCAAGCAGTGGATGGGCATGGAGATGCAGCAGCTCCGGGTTCAGGTGCAGCTTCTCGGGCATGCCGTGACGGCGCTGCTGGCGGTGATACTGACGCAGCACCTCGCGGGTCTCGATAAGCTCCCCCCAGAAGTACTGGCAGGGATTGAGCAGGCAGAGAATCACCTCACTGACCCCGGACACCGCCTCGAGAACCTCGAGTACCTGCCGGGGCAGCGAGGAAATGCCGAACACGACAACCCGCGGCGGCAGGCTCGCCGGCCGTCGGGGCAGTGCCGCTGCGCTGGCGAGGAAGCGCCGGTGCACGGCAGCGCGGTGAGTGCCGGCCAGCTCGTCCCCGATGGCAGCGACGATCATGCGCCACAGGACGGGCTGCCAGGCCTGCTCGCGGGGTATCGGAACGTCCTCGCCGCCGGGCAGGGTCAGGATATCGCGGCCCGCCTCCCAGGCGTTCAGCCAGTCGGCACGGTACACCTGGTACTGATCGAACAGGTCGGCGATGCGCTCGGCCAGCTGGTAGTGCCTGCGCTGTTCCCCGTCACCCTCGAGATAGCGGGCAAGCGGTGTGAAGCGCGAGTCATCCAGCGCCTGCGGCAACAGCGAGAGCAAGCGCCAGCGCAGTCGCGTCTTGTCGAAGGGTGACGTCGCCGGCACCCGACCGGAGCCCTGTACCGCATCGACAACGCTGCGATAGGCCTCCCACTGGAAGCGGGCCGGCAACATGACATCGGTCCCCAGGCAGATGCCGCGCCCGGGCTGGCCCTGCTGCTCGCCGAAAGACGTCTTCAGCCACTGGGCGATGCCGTTGCTCTGCACCAGGAACACCGTGCGGTCGAGGGGGTGCAGGGGATGCCGGTTCAGCCAGCCGAGCGCCAGCTGCAGCAGATCCTCCGTGCGATTGCTCTGGAGGACGATCAGGCCCTGGTGGGTGGATTGGGCGGGCTCGGTCACGCTGCAGGATTCCTCTGTTCTGTCAGGGGCAGCGTCGGCACGTGACACAGCCTCCCTGTTGTCAGATCTCAGGCACTGACTTTACGTGATCTGCCGCCGGATAGAACCGGTGTGTATCCGCACAGGTATACTTTTCGCGCAGGCGCCTGTGCGGCTCACCGCGTCGGTCTTTCTCCCCCGGCGGCAATGCCATTGACCCATTCTCCGTCAGTACAGGTAGACTGGCCGCTCAGTCCCGATTGGCGATACATTCATGAGATTTCTCCGCCTGCCGTTATTGCTACTGGTTCTCGCCACCGGCCTTTTCCTTGCGCTGGCCCCACGCATGCTCGAGAACAACATGAACCGCGTGCTGCCCCACGAGCCCGCGGCGATTTCGACGGACGCCGCGGCGCTGCATTCGGCCCTGGTGGTCGGCGACCTGCACGCCGACAGCACGCTCTGGCAGCGGGACCTCACCAAGCGCAGCGAACGCGGACACGTGGACCTGCCGCGCCTGCGCGCGGGCAATGTCGCGCTGCAGGTCTTCACCGCCGTGACCAGGACACCGGCGGGGCAGAACTACGAGAGCAACAGCACGGAGGCCCGCGACAACATCACGCTACTGGCGGTGGCCCAGCGCTGGCCACTGCGAACCTGGGGCAGCCTCACGGAACGCGCGCTCTACCAGGGCGGGCGGCTTACGGCCATCGCCGACGCGGAGCCGGAAACACTTGCGCTTCTGCGCGGTCCCGCCGACGTCGTCTCGCTGCTGGCCGCCCGCGAGGCAGGGGCGGAAACCGTGGGCGCGGTTCTCGGCATCGAGGGCGCCCACGCTCTCGACGGCGATCTCGCCAGTATCGACCGGCTTTTCGACGCCGGTTTTCGCCTGTTCGGCCTGCACCATTTCTTCGACAACGCGCTCGGTGGCTCGCTTCACGGCACCGGCGGGCAGGGCCTTACCGACTTCGGCAAATCGGTCGTGCATCGCCTCGACAGGCTGGGCGGGGTCATCGACGTGGCGCACTCGTCGCCCGAGAGTGTGCGCGATGTGCTGGCGCTGACATCGCGCCCGCTGGTCGTCAGCCACACCGGATTCCAGGGGCACTGTCCCACGCCGAGGAACATCGACGACGCGCTCATGCAGGACATCGCCAGCGCCGGCGGCCTTATCGGCGTGGGTTTCTGGGATGCCGCCGTCTGCGATGTATCCGCCGCAGGTATTGTCAGCGCCATCCGCTACGGCATCGACCTCGTCGGCGAGGACCACATTGCACTGGGGTCCGACTACGACGGCGCAACCAGCGTGCCCTTCGATGTGTCCGAGCTCGCGGTGCTTACGGATACGATGCTGCAGGCGGGAATGGCGGAGTCGACCATACGCAAGGTCATGGGGGGCAACCTGGCACGCTTTCTCGAGGCAAATCTGCCGCGAGACGGAGAACGCTAGAAGGGAAGCCTGATCCAGCCTTGCACAATTGGAATGCCTGTAGACGTCGGATGGTGTGATGCAGGACCGGATACAGCACTTCCTCAACACGGTTTCCACCAACTGGTCCGGTGACCCGGCGGCCCCCTTACCCTCCCCTATCATGCCTGTGCCCTGAGCAATCGCAGCTGCCGGGCGCATTCTGCCGTTATCACGGTTCGTCACATCTGCTCATTGAAAGCCGCCGAGCCAGCCTGGACTGCGATAGCAACAAGTATCCCGCTGGTGATCAGGCCGACAACACCGATAATGATGGCAATGATTTTGGTCGCGCCAAGGGTAGGGCGCAGATCCCCATAACCTACGGTGAGCGCAGTGATAAAACCAAAATACAGGCTATCACTCAGCGTCCATCCCTCCTTGTGACCGGCCCAGATTGAAAGCAGCGATATAATCGTGCCCAGGCCGATGAACAACGGGCCGACCGTATAAATCATTACGGCAAGCTGCCAGAGAAAATCCAGTGTCAGTCGCATACGTTTTCAAACTGTCTTCGTCGCCAAAAGAGGCTGGCAATAATTTCACGTGATGCCACTTACCACCACACCTTGCGCCCCACAATTGCCGCCCGGGAAGGTAAATGTATCAAGCCGGAGCGATGAAAGGCACCGTTTAACGCGGGTAATCGCCGCTTGTTGCCAGCGTGAGGAAAGGTGGGCTAACCTGATTGGAATATGCGCCTTTGGAGATGGATTTCCTGTGGCTGGCGCGTGCACAGTCGGCGTCATCTGCGGGCTGTAGAGCTGTAGAGACGCGCTGTCATTTCAGTGTTGAAGCGATGGCATGGGTTCTGAAACGTCGCGAAAATCGAGATATGAAAGTGCCTGAAACCCTTCTTTCCGCGTTCCGCAACATGCGAATGGCGGCAATTACATTATTACTTCTGTGGTCTTTTGCTGACGTTGAATCCAGTGTTGCCGGCCCCGAAAATGACGAGGCCATCCCCGGCCAACAGCCTGTTCTCGGGAGTGAGGGTGAGGTCGGCTCCGCCCGCGAGGCCAGATTGCTGTTGCCGTGGCAGGGGGACCTCGAAGGCATGCGCGATCGCGGGTTGGTCCGCGTCGCCACATCGTTCAGCCGTACAAACTTCTTTCTGGATGGTGGGCGGCCTCGCGGAGCCACCTACGAGTTGCTGATGGCCTTTCGCCGGCATCTGAGACAGATCGATGAGTCCTACCGGAATATTGATGTACTGCTGTTACCCATGCCACGGGACAGTATTGTGGAGGCAGTCAGGAGCGGCCGCGCAGATATCGCTGCAGCAAACCTCAGTATCACGCCACGGCGGTCAGCGATACTCGACTTTTCGACACCCATAGCAACGGGCATTCGGGAACTCGTCGTGACCGGACCGGCGGCCCCGGCCATTCGTTCACTTGAGGACCTCAGTGGCACAGATGTGTATGTTCGCGCCTCCAGCAGTTACTACGAGTCGCTGCAGAAACTGGCGGCCGACTTCAGCGCGCGGCAGATAGAGCCACCAGAAGTTCACCCGGTGAATGAAAACCTTGAAACCGAAGATATTCTTGAACTGGTATCGCGCGGTGTCTTTGCAGTGACCGTCGCGGACAGCTCGCTGACCGGGCTCTGGGCAGACATGCTACCTGAGCTCACCGTACACGAGGAGCTCTCGCTCAGTGAGAACAGTCGCATCGCCTGGGCGTTCAGGAAGAACTCACCGCAACTCACGCAGGTGGCCAATGAGTTCATCGGCGCCAACCGCAAGGGCAGTCTGCTCGGCAACATCCTCACAAGGCGGTATTTCAAGGCAAACCCATGGGTGCGCAACCCCCTGAATGAGGACGACACAGCGCGACTTGAAGAACTTGCGGGCACGTTCAAGGCTTACGCGGATCGTTATGGCATTGACTGGTTGCTCTCGGCAGCACAGGCATACCAGGAGTCCGGTCTCGACCAGTCGCAGGTAAGCTCGGCCGGTGCGGTTGGCGTCATGCAGTTGCTGCCTACCACTGCCGCAGACCCCAACGTGGGCATAGCGGACATCGACGTTGTCGAGAACAACATACACGCGGGCATCAAATACAAACACTTCCTGCGTAATCGCTACTTTGACGACCCTGAGCTCGACGCGGTCGACCGATGGCTGTTTACTCTCGCTGCCTACAACGCAGGACCGGCGCGAATCAATCAGTACCGG
>JAWLGG010000090.1:0-8571 GCA_041685155.1 Chromatocurvus sp. | reverse complement strand
GTATCATTCGCGGTTCCCGTTTTCCGGCAACTGGACACTCAGCACAAGTTCACTCCCGTCTCGCTGTAGTTCGAATATGGCCGAGCGCTCGTCGCGCATGGCCTGGTAGAGGCGCAGGGTGTTGGACGGGTCGCTCAGGGACAGGCCGTTGATCGCGGTCACAATGTCCCCCGCCTCGAAGCCCAATGCTGCAAAGTCCTCGCCCGCGCGACCGGGGGAAAGCCGATAGCCGACGAGATCGGCACCGCTGCGAACCGGCGCCACCTGAACCACCTCGGCAAGCGACTGCGGGTCGCTGTACAGGCGGTCGCGGTACTGCGCCGCCAGCGTCGGCCTCTCGACGCTTACCGCTGCAGGCGGCGCCTCCGCTGTCGAGGAGGCGGCCGTCGCCTCGGAGAGGGCTGTCCGCCGCCGGTCGCTGGCCTGACGCAGGAGATCGTTTTCCTCATACAGCAGGAGCAATTCGTAACTGCCGCCGTTGTCAATCACCACCCGGGACGGCAGGACCTTGGCCAGCAACACACGCCCCTGCACCGGCAGTTCATCGCCGACGGCGTAAACGGCCTGCTCACCCCCATGCTCGATCATCGCATAGCCCAGACCGTCATCGCGGTATGACACGACGCCACGCAGCAGGAGGGGGAGGCGCGTTTCCCGGGCGTCCTCCTCGATACCGGCACGCGCATCAATCGCCGCCGAGTGCCGCGCCTCGAGGCGAGCCAGCACCTCGGCGCTGGCGCTGTCAGGGTCGCCGAACAGATGCCATGCCGCGACACGATCGATATCCACGGCCGCCGCCGGCGCCCGCGCATCTGTCTGGCGCACAGGATTGATGATGTCGCCTAGCGGGGTCAGGGTCGGCGCGGGCGTCGGCATCAGGGACCAGGCAATGGTGACGACCGACAGTGTGCACCACAGCGCCGCAGCGAGCCCGACACCGCGCTGGACACGTTGCAGATTCCGCGGCTCGGACAGCGATGCCGAGACGCTGGCGGCCATGCGGGATGCCCCGGCGCCCGCCGAGTCCAGCCTGTCACGCCACACCTGCACCATGCTGATCTCCACGCATCACCTTCCCTTTGCATCCAGCCTTTGCATCCAGCCCTTTGCATCCAGCCCTTTGCATCCAGCCGGTGCCGGCCTGCGTCGGGGCCGCCCATTTAATGGCAAAATTGTGACACTATTGTGAATCAGCGGCCATCCGGCGGGCCCCGCCCGCTATCACCGGCGATCCCTGCTGGCCCAGCGGGCCCACTAAGCCTCCTGGCTGCGCTGATAGTAGTCCATGAGGATTTCCGCGACTTCAGGCCGGGAGAACTCAGGCGGTGGCGCCACGCCCTCGCCGAGCATCCTGCGCACCGCGGTACCGGACAGCAGCACGAAATCCTCCTTGTCGTGATCCGGGGCGTCGCGCATCATGACCACGCGGTCGAGCTTCTTGCTGTAGGCCGTGTGATCGGCACGGTAGATTTCCAGCTGCAGGGCGCCCTCGGGCACCTCGTCATCGAAGATCTGCTGCGCATCGAAGCCGCCGTAGTAATCCCCGACGCCCGCATGATCGCGACCCACGATCAGGTGGGTACAGCCGCAGTTCTGGCGAAAGACCGCGTGCAGAACCGCCTCCCGTGGGCCCGCGTAGAGCATGTCGAAACCATAGCCCGTGACCATCACCGTGTTCGGCGGAAAATACACGTCGACCATCTTGCGGATGGCCGCGTCGCGCACGTCCGCCGGGATATCGCCCGGCTTGAGCCTGCCCAGCAGCATGTGGATGAGAACGCCATCAGCGTCCAGGTCCTGCATCGCCATGCGGCACAGCTCCTCGTGGGCGCGGTGCATGGGATTGCGCGTCTGGAACGCCACGACACGCTGCCACCCGCGCGACGCGATCTCCTCGCGGATCTGCACGGCAGTGCGGAAAGTGTCGGGGAAGTCGCTGGCAAAATAGGAATAGCCAAGCACCCGGATCGGCCCCGACAACAGGCGGCGACCCAGCGATGTAAAGGTCGCCACGCCGGGATGCCCGGGGTCTCGTGTACGGAAAATACGCTCTGCCATGTCCCAGACCTGCGCGTCACTGGCCTCGTCAACCGCCTCGACCTCCATGACTGCGAGGATGGGGTGGCCCTCGACGTTCGGGTCGCGCAGTGCGATGCGCTCACCGGCACTGATGCCCTCGTCATCGGTGAAGTTGACGATGGGCACAGGCCAGAACAGGCCGTCGGTCGTGCGCATGTCCGCTGCGACCGCCTCGGCATCGGCGAGTGACATGTAGCCCGTCAGGGGATTGAAATAGCCCGCTCCGAGCATGACGGCATTGGCCGCGGCGGCGGAGTTCAGTAGCAGGGAGGGCAGGTTCTCCGCCTCGCGCAACAGGGCCTCGCGCTCGCTGACATCATCGACGTACAGCGCGTTGAGCTGCTCGGATCCGTGCGGATTGATCATTATGGTGTTCTCCTGTCAGTTCTGGGGCCGGCGCAGGCTTTGTGGCCAGGCCACTAGGCCGCGGGGATAATGTCGCGCTGCCGCAGCAGGGCAAGAATTTCCGCCACTTCCTCATCGAGGCTCTGGCGCTCGGAATGCAGGTGCACCTCCGGTGCCGACGGCGCCTCGTAGGGATCGTCGATACCGGTGAAGTTGCGGATCTCGCCCGCACGTGCCTTCTTGTAGAGTCCCTTCGGGTCACGCGCCTCCGCATCTGCCAGCGGGCAGTCGACATACACTTCGATGAAATCCATGCCGGCTGCATCGTGCAGGGCGCGCACCTGGTCGCGGTCTGCCGCGTAGGGGCTGATGAAGCTGCTCAGCGCAATGATGCCGCTGTCGACGAAGAGCTTGGCGACTTCACCGATCCGGCGGATATTCTCCGAGCGGTCCTCGGCGCTGAAGCCGAGATTCCTGTTGATACCCAGGCGCACATTGTCGCCATCGAGGCGATAGGACAGCACGCCGAGCTCATGCAGCGCGCCCTCCAGCTCCACCGCCACCGTACTCTTGCCGCTGCCCGAAAGGCCGGTGAACCAGATGGTGGCCCCGCGATGCCCGAGCAGGCGGGCGCGCTCGCCGCGTCCGATATCGCCCTCGTGCCAGTGAACATTGGTCGCCTTCTGATCCACCATGGTCTGCTCTCTCCCTCTGTATTAAGCAATTGATGGCACCGAAGCGCCGGTTTCCGATGTCGTGGCGGCGCCCGCCGGCGCTTATCAAGCCCAGTAGAAATCGAGTATGGACAGTACCAGGGCCGCACCAACCAGCGGTATCAGCCAGCGTCTGAGCCGCGCCAGCTGCTCCGGGCTGGCCGGCTTCGCGAAGCGCTCTCCCAGGAACACCATGAGAGCGACAGCAATAAAAAGCAGCAGCAGTATCAGCAGCAGATCCATGCGCGGTATGTCCTCGGCGCAGGCTAGTGGGCCCCTAGCGGGGGACGTCCCGATGAGGGCGCAAACCCGGCGCGCAGGATATCACGGAAGCCCGGCGGTATCACGACAGGTGGCAGCGCGCCGATGGCTCAGATCATGAGTGCGCCGAGCCGGGATATGCTCACGCCGTTACCACCCCGGGTCACGGATTTTGCCAGCGCGGACGCGGCCTCGGACTCGAACAGCGTCACCAGGCGATCACGGCTGTCAGAGGGCAGGGTCGCCGGGTCCCAGCTGACGATGCCGACGCTCAGCGTGGTATGGAACACACCGCCGCGACCGTCATCGATGGCAAAGTCGCGGATGTCGACACACAGCCGCTCGCCGATGTCGTGACCGCTGGGTTCGCTGCACGCCGGGAGCAGCACACCGAAACCATCATCCTCCACACGCGACAGGTGATCTGTCTCGCGGAGACAGGAGGCCAGGCGCTGAGCCAGGCGCCGCATGAGGAAACGGCAGGCGGGCTCGCCGTAGTTCGCGCACAGGTCGTCGAGATTATCCACCTTGAGGAGCAGCATGGACATCGCTTGTCCGGTGCGTCTGGCACGGGCGATCTCGCGCCGGAGAACGCGGCGGAATGCGCGGCGGTTACCGACACCGGTTTCGGCATCCAGGAGCATGAGTTCGTCGGTCTTCTGCTGGCGCAGCGCCCGCTGCAGCGCCAGCGCCATGCCATGCATCAGGCTTTGCAGAAGCTTCAGTTCCGCGCGTCCCCCACCCGTCGCCTCCTGGGCCAGGCCCAGGTGATAGCTGCCAACCAGGCGACCCTCGTCCAGCAGGGGTATGAGTACGGCGCCGTTTGCGGACTGGTTCCAGGCCAGGACCCGGAACATGCGCTCGTCGGCGAATCCGATAACCTCGATCTGTGGTCGCGACGCGTAGAGGGACTGCAGCGACAGGGAATCGTTGCTCAACGTGAAGGCAGGGTTGTCCACCAGCGCGTCGGGGAGCATCCGACCGATATCGCCGTCGCCATCGAGCAGGTGGAGCTCCGCGGCTGCGGCGCTGAGCTTGTGCGGCATATCTTCCAGCAGGAACTGGACCAGGTCATTCAGTTCGTAGTCACCGAGCAGCCAGCGGTGGGTGTCGAGCACCCCCGCCAGCAGCAGGCTGTCGACTGCGATATCCTCGCTCTGCAGACGGGACCCCTCGCCGGGCGCCTCTGTTACCGGCTTGTCAGACATACCGCGTATTCACTCCCAGCCACCCCCTCACCCCTCGATTTTTCCTGCAGGCACGGATCGTCGCAGTATGCCTACAACCCGTGCGAACGCCAACGCCCGGCACCCGCGGGCACATCTTGTCCTTGCCGCGCGCCGACACTATACTGCGCCACGCAAACCAAGGGGAGGCCCCAGGGCCTGAGACGCGATTTTCGCGGACCCTTTGAACCTGATCCGGATTATACCGGCGTAGGGATGGTGACGGCAGAATCTGCTCTCCTCCCGCGCCATTCTCAGCTACGGGAGTGAAGCGCATGACAGTCCACCGATTGACCCACCCTTTTACGCGTGTCCTTGGCGGCATGCTTCTGTGCAGCGTATGCGCCGCCGAACCCTCGCCGCTGCTGCCGGAGATCGTCGTCACCGCGGAACTGCGCGACACCTCCCTGCTCAACCAGGCGGCCAGCACCAGCGTTACCGATGCCGAGACCATCGCCGCGCGCGCGGCCCAGCACCTCGAGGAAATCCTCGCGCTGGCGCCCAACGTCAATCTGTCGGGCGGCAGTTCGCGGGCGCGCTACTACCAGATTCGCGGCGTCGGGGAGCGCAGCCAGTTCGTCGAACCCCTGAATCCCTCTGTCGGGCTGCTTGTCAACAATATCGATTTCAGCGGCCTCGGTGGCGTGGGCACCCTGTTCGACGCCGAGCAGGTCGAAATCCTGAGAGGCCCCCAGGGCACACTTCACGGGGCCAACGCACTGGCCGGGCTGATCAACATCCGCACGGCGGCGCCGGAGGCGACGCCTGCGGCACGGCTGCGCGCCACGCTGGGCGACTATGGTGAGCGTACAGCGGGCCTTAGCGCTACCGGTCCCCTGGTGGACGAGACGCTGCTGTATCGGGCGTCGATCAACCAGCACCGCAGCGACGGCTACATCGATAACGCCTTCCTGGGGCGCAGCGACACCAACAATCTCGACGAGCTGTCCTCGCACCTGCACCTGCGCTGGCTGCCGGCTGACCGGCACACCGTGGACGTCAACCTCATGCACATCGACATCGACAACGGCTACGACGCGTTCTCCCTCGACAATACCCGCACCACGCTGTCCGACGAGCCGGGGCACGATCGGCAGCGCAGCACCGCCGCCGGTATCACCTGGAACATCGAGGGCAGGACAATGCTCACCGAAGTCATGCTCACGGCAGCGGATACCGATACCGACTATGCCTTCGACGAGGACTGGAGCTTTGTCGGTATTGCGCCAGAGCTGGAATACTCTTCCTTCGACCGCTACCTGCGCGACCGGCAGAGCGTGAGCGCCCAGCTCCGCCTGTCGTCCCTGCAGCCGCTGCCCGTGGGAGATCTAGAGGCGGACTGGGTCGCCGGCCTGTACTATCTTGAGGACGATGAGTCCCTGCGTCGTCGCTATACCTACCTGACCCGGGATTTCACCAGCGACTACCGGAACCGGACCGCCGCCGCCTATGCGCAGCTGGATACCGCACTGACCGAGCAGCTGACACTGAGTACAGGCCTGCGCCTGGCCCGGCGCGACATGGACTACCGTGACAGCAATGCCGTCAGTGCCGATCCGGAGAACACCCTCTGGGGTGCCAAGGTGGCGCTGGAATTCCGTTACGGAGAGCGCGGCCTTGTGTATGCCAGTATCTCACGCGGCTACCGGGCCAACGGCGTGAACGCCGGCGTGCTGTCCACGGATCCGGAGGCGCTGACCGGGGCCGGGGCATCCGCACTGGCCGGCAACGGGTTTTACGACGAGGAACTGCTGTGGAATTATGAGCTGGGTCACAAGGCGCTGCTCCTTGCGGGGCGACTGTCCAGCCGTCTCGCCCTGTTCTACATGGATCGCAGGGACCAGCAGGCGCGCGGTTCACTGGCGCTGCCACGGCCGGACGGCAGCACGGCGTTCATCGACTATACCGACAACGCGGCATCGGGCACGAACATCGGGCTGGAGTGGGAGATGGACTGGCAGGTATCGGAGCGGCTGCAGCTGTTCGCCAGCCTCGGCCTCCTGAATGCCGAGTTCGATGACTACGTCAATGCCGCGGGAGACGATCTCTCGGGGCGGGAGCAGGCGCATGCACCCAATTATCAGTTCAGCACCGGGGCAACCTACCGCTTCGCGGATCGCTGGCACCTGCGGGCGGAGCTCGAGGGCAGGGACAATTTCTATTTTTCAGACCGGCACAACGCCACAGCGCGCGCCGCCACCCTCGGCCACCTGCGCCTGGACTACCGGGCCCCGGACTGGACTCTAGGCATCTGGGTGCGCAACCTGGCGGACAGGGATTACTACGTACGCGGTTTCGGCGCCTTCGGCAACGACCCGCGCAAGGGCTATGCCGTTGAACCGTATTATCAGTTTGCCGCACCGCGCCGGCTCGGCATCACCGGCGAATATCGCTTCTGATGACCAGCGCGCCGGACCGTAACGCGCGGGCGGAACCGCACGGGCGCCGCCACGCCGCGCGTGACGCGCTGTCCCTGGTCAGCGCGCGGCGCAGGGAATGGTCACCACCTGCACGCCCGGGACCCGTCACGCTGGAGGAGCCTCTGTTCCCGGGGGGCGACAGCAACCAGAGCTTTCTTGTGCATAACGGATGCGCGCGTCTGGTCCTGCGCCTCGACGGCATTGATCCGGCGCGCAACCTTATCGACCGCGCTGCGGAATTTCATCTTCAGGCCGCCGCGGCGGGGGCGGGACTGGCACCGCGGCCGCGCTTCTGCGATGCCGATGCCGGC
This sequence comes from Chromatocurvus sp., assembly GCA_041685155.1. Classification (GTDB taxonomy): domain Bacteria; phylum Pseudomonadota; class Gammaproteobacteria; order Pseudomonadales; family Halieaceae; genus Chromatocurvus. The sequence continues at coordinate 1,216 of JAWLGG010000090.1, read as the reverse complement.
GTGTTCCTGGTGGACTACCTACCGCCGGACGCCAGCCCGGGAGCGGCCAGCGCGGCGGATCTCGCCGGACTGCTGCGCGCTATCCACCAGCTCGACGCAGACGCGCCTCGCCTGTGCCTTGGCACCCGCGTGGCGCATTACGCAGCACTCACCCGCTCCTTCAGTGACAGCGCCGTGTGCAGGGTGCTGGCGCATCTGTCAGCGCCGCTGGCACGGGCCTGTCACGCGCTCGATGCCGATACCGGCGCCACCGTGATCTGTCACAACGACCTCACCCCGGCCAACCGGCTGTACCACAATGGCAGGCTGTACGCTCTGGACTGGGAGTATGCCGCGAGCGGCAGCCGCTGGTTCGATATCGCGGTGGCGGCGGGCGGCCCGGCGCCTTCGCCCCGGCTGCTCGAGAACTACCTGCAGCGAGCAGCCAGCGCGGAGGAGCGGGCGCAGATGGCCCGCGCCGGGCTCGTCGCGCGGTACCTGGAGCTGTTGTGGCTTGCCTGCAATACGGCGATCGCCCCGTGGGACCTGCTCAGCGGACTGGATGACCTGGCGGCGCGGTCAGACCCTGTCGCGACGGCTGGCCATGCCAGCTGATCAGGCGCGCTGTCACTGGCACGTTCTCGGTGCGGGCGCCATCGGCTCCCTGTTTGCGCACCGTCTCTCGGCCATCGGCTGTCGCGTCACGCTGCTGTCGCGTGGCGCTGAAGCGACGCGGCGCGTACTGACACTGAAAAGTGGCGCCACGCTCTCGCAGCTCGAACTGCCCGTGTCGCCCTGCGCCGGGACAGGGCCCGTGGACCATCTTCTGGTCACCACAAAGGCGGCGGACGTCGACAGCGCGATCGCCAGCGTCGCCCATCGACTGCATCGCCATAGCGTAGTGCTGGTACTCGCCAACGGCATGGGCTTTGCCGGCAATCTGCCGCATGGCCTGGCTGCCTGTCGCGGCAGCACAACAGACGGCGCGTTTCGCGCCCCTGTGGCGGCAGGCACCCGCGGTGACGATCCAACCTACACGGTGCACGCCGGCAGTGGCGAGACGCGCGTCGGCCTGCCGGGCGGCGCGGCACCCGCGCCCGACTGGTTCAGCCGCAGCTGGGGCAGACTGACGGATTGCCACTGGGATACGGACATCGACACGACCCTGTGGCGCAAGCTGGCCATCAACTGTGTCATCAACCCGCTGACCGCAGTGTACCGCTGCCGCAACGGCGAG
>JAWLGG010000089.1:0-8582 GCA_041685155.1 Chromatocurvus sp. | reverse complement strand
CGGGAGGATACGTGTGCTGACGAAAAATCCGATGACTTCGGTCAAGCGCCGCGCCGTCGGCGCCCTCGCCCTGCTTTACAGCTTCCGCATGCTGGGCCTTTTCATGGTCCTGCCACTCCTTGCGCTGTATGCCGTGGATATGCCGGGCGGAACCCCGCTGATGATCGGTCTTGCGCTCGGCGCCTATGGCTTCAGCCAGGCGCTGCTGCAGATTCCCCTGGGCTGGCTGTCGGACCGGATCGGCAGGACGCCGGTGATACTGGGCGGATTGATAATGTTCGCCGCGGGCAGCGTCGTCGCCGGCCTCGCCGAGACAGTGCCCGGCATCGTGGTCGGGCGGCTTCTGCAGGGTGCGGGGGCGATTGCGGGTACCGTGATGGCGCTGGTGGCGGATGTGACCGATGAGGAGCAGCGCACCAAGGCCATGGCGATTGTCGGCGCCAGTATCGGCCTGTCCTTTGCCGTATCTCTGATACTGGGACCCGTTGTGGCCGGCTTCGGCGGCCTGTCCAGCGTTTTCATGCTGACGGCAGTGCTGGCGGTGAGCGGTATTGTCGTGGTCTTCCTGGGCGTGCCGCGCGGGGTGGTCAGCCGCGAGCATGCCGAGGTGGGCACCCGGCCGGGCATGATTCGCAGCGTGCTGGCGGAGCCGGCGCTGCGACGGCTCAACTTCGGCGTGTTCAGCCTGCATTTCATACTCACGGCCAGCTTTCTGGTGATTCCGTTTGCGCTGTTGGACACGCTGTCCCTGCCGCGCGAGGCGCACTGGAAAGTCTACCTGCCGGTGCTGCTGGCGTCGCTCATCGGCATGCTGCCACTGCTGCGCCTCGCTGAGCGCCACGGCAGGATCCGCTCGGTGCTCGTGGGTTCGGTTGTCATGCTGCTGGTGTCCATTGCCGGTATGACCCTGCTTGCCGTCCCCTGGGTGCTGTGCGTCGCCCTCTGGCTGTACTTCGTGGCGGTGAACTACCTCGAGGCAACGCTGCCGTCGCTGGTCAGCAAGGCGGTGTTCGCGGGCGGCAAGGGCACGGCCCTCGGCATGTACTCCACCTGTCAGTTTATCGGTGCCTTCACCGGCGGTGCCTGCGGTGGCCTGGCCCTGCAGTATGGCGGCGTGTTCGGTCTGTTCCTGCTTTGCCTGGTACCCGGTCTGTTCTGGGTACGCAGCTGCCTCGGCGTGACCGCCACACCGCCGGCGCCGGCCCAGGGGGTCACGACCGCCTCCTGACCGCTTTCGGCTGTCGCAATCGCCCGGCGGGATTGCTATAGTCCGCGGTCACATTGCAGCATTTTCCGGGGGATCGATTCATGGCATCACGTGGTGTCAACAAGGTTATTCTGGTGGGAAATCTCGGCAACGATCCGGAGACCCGCTACATGCCATCCGGTGGCGCCGTTACCAATATCAGCGTCGCGACATCCGAGGTCTGGAAGGACAAGCAGACGGGTCAGCCGCAGGAGCGCACCGAGTGGCATCGCGTCGTGTTCTTCAACAAGCTGGCCGAGATCGCGGGGGAATACCTGCGCAAGGGGTCGAAAGTCTACGTGGAGGGCACGCTGCGCACGCGCAAGTGGCAGGATCAGTCCGGCCAGGATCGCTACAGCACGGAAGTGATCGCAAACGAGATGCAGATGCTCGACAGTCGCGGCGGGCAGGGTGGTGGCCAGCAGGCGTCGGGACCCGATCCCTACGACCAGACGGCGGCCCAGCACCAGCCGCCACCGCGGGGCGCGAGCAAGCCGTCGTCGCCCGGCCAGTCCAGCGAGCCGCCGCAGGATTTCGAGTTCGACGACGATATTCCGTTCTAGGGTCAGCGTGGCCCTTGAAAGAGCACTAGATGCATATCCTGCTGATCGCGGCGGACAGCCCGCTCGGCGTAACCCTGCAGTCCATGCTCGCTCGCTGGGGTCGCCACCGGGTGACCACGGTGACCCAGGCTGTGAGCCGCTGGAAGAGTGAGCGCCACGCCAAGAAGACTGCGCGCCGCGCCGACGCTGATATCATCGTCGACCTGCGTATTCCCCAGCTCATGGCATCGGGAGAGTGGCCGCAGCCTGTCGACGTACAGCGCACCCACTGGCTGGCCAAGGTCTGCCACCGCGCCGATATTCCCTACCTTTATCTGTCCGATCCCCGGGTGTTTTCCGGTCTGCTGAGTCATCCCTACAGGGAGCTGGAAGCGCCGGATGCCGATGACGTGCCAGGCAGCAGCCTTATCGAGGCCGAGGAGCTCATTCGCGCGACCTGTGACAATCATCTTGTGTTGCGACTCGGCCTCCTGTTCGCCGCCTTTGACCGCAACCTGCTCACCCAGGTCCTGGCCTCACTGTCCAGCCAGGCGCCACTCGCGGTGGATGACCTCGACCAGCTCTGTCCGGTTGAGGCCAGCGACGCAGCACGGGTGATTTCCGGCGTCCTCGATCAGCTCGATGCGGGTGCAGAGGCCAGGGGCACGTTTCACTACAACAGCCCCGATCGCACCACCGCCTACGGCTTTGCCGAGGCCGTCCTGGCCGCTGCCTCCCAGTTCATCAAGGTGGCCGATGATGCCATTGTCCGGCTCGAGCATGACCCGGAGCGTGCGGCGCGGAACTGGAGCCTGGACTGTCGTGAGATCCGCGATACCTTCGCCATCAAGCAGGTAGCCTGGCGTGGCTTTATCGGCAGCTCGGTCAAGCAGTATCTTGCAGAATGAAACCGGACCATGGGATACACAGCCATGATTGCAGATTCCCCTGTCATCGCATTGCGGATAGCCATTCTCACGGTCTCGGATACCCGTGGCCCGGATAACGACACCTCGGGTGACTATCTGTCCGGCGCGGCCGCTGTCGCCGGGCACCACGTTGTGGCCAGGGAGATCGTCGTCGACGACATCTACCGGATACGGGCACAGTTGTCGATCTGGATAGCCGATCCGCAGGTGGAAGTGGTCCTGCTGACCGGTGGCACCGGGTTTGCCGGTCGCGACTCCACGCCCGAGGCGGTCGAACCCCTGTTTGACAAGGCGATTGTCGGATTTGGCGAGGTGTTTCGTGCCCTGTCGCTGGTGGAGATCGGCACCTCCACGGTGCAGTCCCGGGCGTTGGCAGGGCTGGCGAATCGCACCCTGATCTTCTGCATGCCCGGTTCCACGGGCGCCTGTCGAACGGCCTGGACAGGTATCCTGCAGGAGCAGCTCGACGCGGGTCATCGCCCGTGCAACTTTGTCGGCCTGCTGCGGCCGGAAAGCGGAGCCTGAGCATGCTGTCGCCGGGCGATGCACTGCGAGAGATGCTCGCTGCTGCACTACCCGCGCCGGCGGTCGAGCGTCGGTCCCTTGCCGAGGCCCTCGGTGCCACGCTTGCCGTCGACGTGATCGCAGCGCAGGCCGTTCCCCCCTTTGACAATAGCGCCATGGATGGCTTTGCGCTGCGGGCGGCTGATGCGGACGGCGTGCGGCCGCTGCCGGTCAGCCAGCAGATCCGCGCCGGTGAGGGATCGACGCCGCTGGCGGCGGGACCCGCAGCCCGCATCCGCCCCGGCGCGCCGCTGCCGCCGGGGGCGGACAGCGTCGTGATGCAGGAAGACTGTGAGGTCATCAATGGTGCTGTCCGTGCCAATTCGTCGGTGACCCCTGGCAGTCACGTGCGCCGGCGCGGCGAGGACGTGGCGTGCGGCAGCCTGGTGCTGTCACGGGGTCGGCGTCTGCGTCCACAGGATCTTGGCCTTCTGGCCTCTGTGGGCATTGCGGCCGTCGATGTCTATCGGCCACTGCGCGTTGCCGTGCTGGTAACAGGAAACGAGCTGCGCGAGGCGGATGAAGCACCGCTGCGTGACGGTGGCATCTTCAACAGCAACGGCCCGATGCTGGCAGCCCTGCTGCGTCGCTGTGGCATGCAGGCGGTCGTCGCCGGCCGCGTCGAAGACAGCGAGTCGGCGGTCGCGCGCGCCCTGCAGGACGCAGCCGGCACTGCGGACGTGATTATCAGCACGGGCGGCGTGTCAGTCGGCGACGCCGACCACGTACGGGCGCAGGTTGAGCGCCTGGGCGCCCTCTCGCTGTGGCGCATCGCCATCAAGCCGGGCAAGCCGCTGGCCTTCGGACGTGTGGGGCAGGTGCCCTTTATCGGGCTGCCGGGCAACCCGAGCTCGGTGTTTGTCACCTTCGCGGTGCTGGCACGTCCGTTCCTTCTCGCCTGCCAGGGTCGCAGCGAGCCTGAGCCGCCGCGTTTTTCAGTGCGGGCGGGCTTTGCCGTGGCAACGGCGGGATCGCGCGAGGAGTACTTCCGGGTGGCGCTGGTTGAGGGGGAGTCCGGCACGGAAGCCGTGCTGGCGGGCAATCAGAGCTCCGGGTCCCTGGCTGCCGCGACACGGGCACAGGCCCTGGCTGTCGTGCCGGCGGGAAGGCAGGTGGCGCGGGGTGACGACGTCGACGTTATACTTCTCGATGCGCTGATTCCCTGACGGCCTTTTCAGCCCTGCCAGCGCGAAAACACCAGTGAGGCGTTCGTGCCGCCAAAGCCGAAGCTGTTCGACATGACCTGCTGCAGTGAGACCTCATCCCGGCGCCCGGTCGCGATCGGCACGCCCTCGGCTTCCGGATCGAGGGTCTCGATGTTGGCGGATTCGGCGATGAATCCGCGCTGCTGCATGAGGAGGCTGTAAATGGCTTCCTGCACGCCCGCCGCGCCGAGTGAATGCCCCGACAGCGACTTGGTCGAGCCGATAACGGGTATGTCCTCGTCGCGTTCTGCATACACCGAGCGCACGGCCTTGAGTTCCTGTATGTCACCGGCGGGCGTGCTCGTGCCGTGGGCGTTGATGTAGTCGACGGGGCCATTAACCGTCGCGAGGGCCTGCTGCATGCAGCGGATGGCACCTTCGCCGGAGGGTGCGACCATGTCGTGTCCGTCCGAGGTCGCGCCGTAGCCTACCAGCTCGGCGTAGATTCGGGCGCCGCGTGCGCGGGCGACCTCGAGTTCCTCGATCACCAGCATGCCGCCACCGCCGGCGATCACGAAACCGTCCCGGTCGGCGTCATAGGCCCGCGAGGCGCGCTCGGGCGTGTCGTTGTAGCGGGTGGACAGGGCGCCCATGGCATCGAACAGGCTACTCAGTGTCCAGTGCAGCTCTTCGCCGCCGCCGGCGAATACGCGGTCCTGCTTGCCGAGCTGTATCTGCTCCATGGCGGAACCGATGCAGTGGGCGCTGGTAGAGCAGGCCGAGGAGATGGAGTAGTTGACACCCTTGATGCGGAACGGGGTGGCGAGACAGGCCGACACGGTGCTGCCCATGGTCTGGGTCACGCGATAGGGGCCGACGCGACGCAGGCCGCGCTCGCGCAGGATGTCGGCGGCTTCTGTCTGGCTGGCAGAGGAGGCGCCGCCGGATCCGGCGATGATGCCGGTGCGCGGGTTGGAGACCTCGGCATCCGTGAGGCCCGCATCGGCGATCGCCTGCTGCATCGAGATATAGGCGTAGGCCGCGGCATCTGCCATGAAGCGCAGCTGCTTGCGGTCAATGTGCTCGGCGGGCGTGATCTCGGGGGCGCCTGCAATGTGCGAGCGCATGCCCATGTCTACCTGCTCCTGGCGCAGTGCGATGCCTGAGCGGCTATGGAAGAGGGCGTCGGCCACGCTGTCGGTGTCGTTGCCGAGACACGACACAATGCCCATACCGGTAATAACGACTCGTCTTGTCATGGTTCAGAATGACTCCGTTGACTGAAACAGACCCACCCGCAGGTCGTTTGCCTGGTAGATATCCCTGCCATCCACCGACAGCGTACCATCTGCAATGCCCATGATCAGCTTGCGCTCGATCACGCGCTTCAGGTCGATGCGGTAGGTGACGAGGCGGGCGCTGGGCAATACCTGGCCACTGAATTTCACCTCCCCGGAGCCCAGCGCCCGGCCGCGCCCGGGGTTGCCGCGCCAGCCGAGATAGAAGCCCAGCAGCTGCCACATGGCATCGAGGCCGAGGCAGCCGGGCATGACGGGATCACCCGGAAAGTGACACTGGAAGAACCAGAGGTCGGGCGTGATGTCCAGTTCCGCGATGATCTCGCCCTTGCCGTGGCTGCCGCCGTCGGCGGTGATGCAGGTAATGCGATCGAGCATGAGCATCTGGTCTACAGGCAGCTGTGCATTGCCCGGACCAAAAAGTTGACCCATGCCGCATTTTACTAGCTCGTCCTTGGCATAACTGCTTTTTCCGGTCATGGTGCGTCCGTATGTTGCGGTGCGAAGAGTGGCGAGTGGGGTCTGCTGTCAGGGCTGAACCGGAGAGTGGGTGTGGGATGATTCCGGCCTCTTGTGTATTTTAATGAATGCGGGCGACAAGTCCAGACACACCGCGCCTTGAGCAGACGCTGGCAGCGACCGGCCTGGGTCAGCTACTCTATGGACTGTGCAGCACCGGCGCCCTGAAGTCGCCGTCGGCGACTCGTACCCGGATCACCATCACCAGCAAGGAAGCAGTCAAGGCATGCTAGTTCCAGTACTCCTGTCCGGTGGCGTCGGCAGCCGATTGTGGCCCGTGTCCCGCGAAGCACATCCGAAACAGTTTCTGCCCCTCGCCAGCGAGCTGTCCATGCTGCAGGCGACCCTGGCGCGAACCGCGACGCTGCAGGCGTCGGCGCCCCTGGTGGTGTGCAACGAGGATCACCGTTTCATGGTGGCGGAGCAGCTGCGCCAGCTCTCGGTTGCGTCCGCGTCGATTCTGCTCGAACCCGAGGGCCGCAATACTGCGCCGGCGGTTGCCCTGGCGGCGCTGCAGGCACTGCAGACGGATGCGGAAGCCGTGCTGCTGGTGCTGCCGGCAGACCACATCATCAAGGACACGACTGCCTTCACGGAAGCGGTGGCCGCCGCCATGCCCCTGGCCGAGTGCGGCTATCTGGTGACTTTCGGCGTGGTGCCGGCATCGCCGGAAACCGGCTATGGCTATATCCAGCGCGGCGACGCCATGGGCGAGACGGCGTTCGGCCTGAAAGCGTTTGTGGAGAAGCCCGACGCCGACACCGCCAGTGCCTATCTGCACAGCGGTGACTACCTGTGGAATTCCGGTATGTTCCTGCTGCGGGCCGCGACCTACCTGGAAGAGCTGGATGCCTATGCGCCGGACATGGCGCGGCATTGCCGCGCGGCGATGGCCGGTGCCGCCACGGACATGGACTTTGTGCGTCCGGATCGCGATGAGTTCGCCGCATCCCCCGGCGACAGCATCGATTACGCGGTGATGGAGCACACGCAGCGCGGTGCCGTTGTTCCCCTGGACTGCGGCTGGAGCGATGTCGGCGCCTGGTCCACGCTGTGGGAGGTCTCGGAGCGGGATGATGCCGGCAACGTCCTGCAGGGTGACGTCATTGCCGAAGACTGCCGGGGGAGCTACCTGCGCAGCGAATCCCGTCTCCTCGCCGCCGCCGGCATCGATGACCTGGTGGTTGTGGAGACCGCCGACGCCATTCTCGTGGCGAATCGCCACCACGTGCAGGATGTAAAGCGCATTGTCACGCGACTGCGCGCGGAGGGGCGCAGCGAGGCCTCCCTGCACCACCGCGTCTACCGACCCTGGGGTAGCTATGAATCGCTGGTGGTATCCGAACGGTTCCAGGTGAAGCGCATTATTGTCAACCCGGGGGGAACCCTGTCCCTGCAGATGCACCATCACCGCGCCGAGCACTGGATCGTGGTGCGGGGAACCGCCGAGGTTACCTGCGAGGAGAAAACCTTTATGCTCGGTGAGGACGAATCGACTTATATCCCGCTGGGCAACAGGCATCGCCTGGCCAACCCGGGCAAGATTCCCCTGGAGCTGATCGAGGTACAGACCGGCAGCTACCTTGGCGAGGACGACATCGTCCGCTTTGAGGACAAGTACGGTCGCAGCAGCTGAGAGACTGGCTGCCCGCGCTACGAGGACAGGCCAGATCCAACGGAGAGACGGATGATTTCGAAATGTATGTTTCCGGTTGCCGGCTACGGCACGCGCTTTCTGCCCGCCACGAAGAGCATGCCCAAGGAGATGCTCCCCGTGGTCAACAAACCGCTCGTGCAATACGGCGTCGAGGAGGCGATTGCTGCCGGCATGACGACCTGCGCCATGGTTACGGGTCGCGGCAAGCGCGCCATCGCCGACCACTTCGACATCAGCTACGAGCTGGAGCACCAGATAGCGGGAACCGGCAAGGAGGCCTACCTCGACAGCATCCGCAACGTCCTCGACAAGGGCACCTTCACCATGGTGCGCCAGCGCGAGATGAAGGGGCTGGGGCATGCCATCCTGACCGGTGAGACCCTGATCGGCAATGAGCCCTTTGGTGTGCTCCTGTCGGACGACCTGTGCCTGAACGAGGACGGGCCGGGCGTGCTCAGCCAGATGGTCGAACTGTACCGGCAGTTCCGCTGCTCCATTGTCGCAATCATGGAGGTGCCGGCGGATCAGACGCACAAGTACGGCGTGATCGCCGGTGAGTCCCTGAAGGACGGCATCTACCGCGTCGATCGAATGGTGGAAAAGCCGAAGGCCGAGGACGCGCCGTCCAACCTGGCGATTATCGGGCGCTACATACTGACCCCGGATATCTTCGATATCATCC
>JAWLGG010000088.1:0-8639 GCA_041685155.1 Chromatocurvus sp. | reverse complement strand
GTTGAGCGCGAGCGGATTCTCGACGAGCAGAAGCGTCTGGGTGTTGTCCCGGCAGAGACACGGCTCACGCCTCGCCCCGCGACCGTGCCGGCCTGGGATTCCCTGAGCGCCGGGGAGCGGCAGATTGCCGCGCGCTTCATGGAGGTCTACGCCGCTGCCCTGTCCTACGTGGATTTTCAGGTCGGGCGCATCGTCGAGGAACTGCGCGCCAGCGGGCAGTACGACAACACGCTGATCATCTACCTTCAGGGCGATAACGGCACCTCCCCGGAGGGTGGGGTGGGCGGCGCCTTCAACTACTACGACGTGATCAATTCCTGGGGACTGAATGCGGACGAGGCCTTCTTGGAGCCCCGGGACCGTCTGCTGGCGAACCTCGACCGACTTGGCGGTCCCGAGAGCGCACCCGCGATTCCGACCGGATGGTCCACCGCGCTGAACACGCCCTTTTCCGGATGGAAGTCCGACGCGGCTCACCTGGGTGGGCAGCGAGCCGGCATGGTGATGGCCTGGCCCGGCAGAATGGAGGACACGGAGGCGGTGCGCGAGCAGTTTCACTACGTGACCGATATCGCGCCGACCCTCTACGAGCTGGCTGGCGTGAAACCGCCCGAGGATGTTGACGGAATCCCGCAGCAGACCATCGACGGGGTCAGTATGGCCTATACCTTCAAGGCACCCTCGGCACCCTCCCGGCGTACCCGGCAATACTTCGAGAACAGGGCATCGATGGCCATGTACCGCGATGGCTGGTGGGCCAGCTACCGGATGAGCCCCGGCGAGGTGATCGACGAGGAGCATGACTTCAGTGGCGACTGGCAGCTGTACCACCTTGCCGAGGACTTCTCGCAGTCCCGCGATGTGGCCGCCAGCCACCCCGGCAGGCTGAAGGAGCTGCAGTCATTGTTTCTTGAAGAGGCAGCGCGCAACCAGGTTCTCCCCATCCGTCTGGGAGTGCGTGAGGGAGTGAAAAAACCCGGGATGGAGAGTCCGGGACACTACGTGCTGTACCCGGGAACAGAGCGCTACAGTGACTGGGGATTCCCGAACGTGCGCAGGCGTTCCTGGTCGCTCACCGCGCGGTTTCATGTGCCGGACGGCGGCGGTTCTGGAATGATTGTGAATCAGGGTGGCCGCTTTGCCGGCTGGGGCCTGATGCTGGTCGATGGCATCCCGGAATTTGTCTACCGCAACGGCGATGCTGACACGGACCTGCTGGCACTTCGCGCGGACGCTGTCCTCGACGAGGGGCATCACGTGGTCCGGGTGTCGGTTGCCGACAGCGCAAGCCGTGAGGATGGACCGGGACCCGTAGTCGGGCGCGCCCGCTCTGCAGACTTCACCCTGGAAATCGATGAGGTTGTGGTGGCACGTGGGCGCGTCGACAAGGCCGTGGGCAATGCCTTCATGTACCAGGGTGCTGCAATCGGGCACTCTACCGGCAGTGCGTTGACCGGCGCATACAGCGGTCCCTTTGCCTTTAATGGCACGATTGAACGCGTGGAGTTCGTACTGGCCCCGAGGCCCTGAGTGGAGAACTGACACCATGAGACACCGGATGCTGCGCAGCCTGTTCCTGTTGTGCCTGATCCTGCCGCCGCTGCACGCCCGTGCCGATGTGGAATATCGCACGGTCGAGGGCGCGGGGGGCGTTCCGTTGCTGGTGGCGACCGCGGGGGATTCCACCAATCCCGCGGTCCTGTTCCTGCACGGGATAGGCTTCAGCCACTTTGCGTTTCATCACCAGCTGGAGTCGTCGCTGGCCGATGACTATTTCCTGATCGCACCGGACCTGCGCGGTCACGGCGCATCGGGCAAGCCCTGGGCCCCGGCCGCCTACGCAACCTCCGCGGTGTGGGCGGATGACGTCGGTGCCGTGCTGGCTGCAACGGGTGCGCAAAAGCCGCTTGTTGTGGCCTGGTCCTTCGGCACGCTGGTTGCGCTGGACTACCTGCGGGAATCCGGTGCAGACAGGCTGTCGGGTCTGCTGCTGACAGGGGCCATCGGCGCGCTGAAGCCCTTCCGGCTGCCGCCGGAGGATGATCCGCTGGCGGCGGAGTTTGCGGTGGCGAGACAGCTGCAGATGAGCCCGGACCCCCGGGATCAGGTCACGGCGAGCTGGCGCATGCTTGACTGGCTTACCGATTCACCGCTACCGGACAGCGAGCGCCGCACCCTGCAGTCCATTGCGATGATGTTCCCGACCTACGCCCGCCGCGCCATCTACAGCCGGTCGCAGGACAACCGGGATCTTCTGCCGCGCCTCGGGGATCTGCCGGTGCTTCTGGCACTCGGCAGCGAGGACAACGCTCAGGTGGTCGAGGATGGCGTGGCCCTGGCCGAGGGTCATGACAACATTTCACTATCGCTGTACGAGGGCGCCGGGCACTCGGTGTTTCTCGAGGATGCCGACCGGTTTACCGCCGAACTGCGCCGCTTTGCGGCCTCGGTGTGGCAGGCGTCGCCGAGATAGCAGATAGCGCAATCCGGGATTGTCGAACCCCGCGATGGCAGGCGGCGTCATACCGACCTCGTCAGCAGGTCTTTAGCCGGGCGGTCTGGCTGCGCCCCGGCCCTTGTATTGCGGCATTTCCCGCCTCTCTCCCCTCATCGTCACGCCCTGTAGCGCTGCGAGCCGGCCATGCCCCGGGTTCAGGTAAACCTGAGCCATCAGCTCTATGCATAGGCCTATCGGCTATCTGTATTGGTCAGTGGAGGCCGCGTGCTGATACTCATTAGGCATTGCGTTATAAGGCAATTCCAACAGCATAATCAGGTCGATACGACACGGGGAGAGAAAACCATGCGTTTCAGCAGGCGAGCAATTTTCACAGCAGTGGCCACAGCAGTGGCAGGAAGCGGCATTTCCGGGGTGAGTGCGCAGGACAATGGTGCGTCGCGACTGGAGGAGGTCACGATTACCGCGCGGCGCATCGAGGAGAACCTCCAGGATGTCCCGGTCGCGATATCGGCATTTTCCGCGGAAGAGATGCGCAAGCGCGGCATGCGCGAGCTCGAGGATGTGGCGCTTGCCACCCCCGGGTTTTCCTTCGAGGACTACGGTGGCGGCTACGGCGTTCCCGTTATCCGTGGCGCCAGCCAGCAGCGCATCCAGGACCTGGACCAGACGACATCGGTTTTCCTCGATGGTATCTACCTGCCCCGGCAGTACATGGTGGACTTCGGCACTGTCGCCTTTGAGCGCATCGAGGTTGCCAAGGGGCCGCAGAGCGCACTGTACGGGCGAAACTCCTTCAGCGGTGCGGTCAACTATGTCAGCGGCGGGCCGACCGATGAACTGGCCGCGGAGGTCACTGCGACTGCGGGTACCGACGAGCTGCTGGAGTATCAGGCGGAGGTCAGCGGCCCCATTATCGAGGGCAAGCTCGCCGGTCGACTGCTGTACGCCTACTCGGAGTTCGACGGGACCTGGAACAACGACTGGCCCGTCGGCGATGGCCGGAGCTACGGCACGCAGGGTACGACCGACAATCTGGGTGGCTGGGAGAACAGTACCTGGGGCGTGAATCTCGAGGCCACGCCCACGGACAGGCTGCTACTGGAACTCGACTACTACAAGGTCGAGCGCTTCCAGGAGTCGCCCTCTTCGGTAAGGGCCCAGTCGAACGTGTCGCCGTCCGACATGACCTGCGTGGAGACACTCAACGGCGGTTTCCGCTTCATCTGCGGTGAACTGCCGGATACTTTCGTCCCCCTTCCCGGCGGCAGCCCGGAAGGCACGGAGCGCATCGCGGATCCGCGCAACTACCTCCTTGACGTGGAAACCGACTTTGCCATGGCGCGCGCCACCTTCGAGTTCAACGACAGCTGGGAGGCCGTATACCAGTTCGGTTACTCGGATACGGAGGTGATCGCCGTTGGCACCGGGGATCGCGATCCCCTGGTCGGCAGCGTCAATTTCTTCACCGGGCAGACCGTGAACTTTGTGCAGGCGATCCCGAACGGCACCAATGAATATTCCTCGCACGAGCTGCGCCTGCAGTTCAACTCGGGGCAGTGGTCCGGGCTTGCGGGGGTGTTTACCTCGACGCTGGAAGACTTCGACAGATTCGACCTGGCATTTGCGCCATTCCTTGATCCCGAGCCCATCGCTGTCGACCCGGAGGACGGCGTGCAGGACCTGCAGAAATTCAATCTCGGCATCACGGAGAACGAGTTCGAGACCGACGCCATTTTCGCGCGGGTTGCCTACGAGACGGCAGATGCGCGCTGGCGCTTCTCGGCAGAGGCGCGCTACCAGGACGAGGAAAAGACCCTGACCAACCTGCGCGGCGCGACGCCGGTGGTCTTCAACGACAGCTGGGATTCGTTCACGCCGCGCTTCACCGCGGATTACCGCATCAACGACCGCCAGATGCTGTATGCCAGTATCGCCAACGGTGAAAAGGCCGGTGGCTTCAATGGCACGGTGTTCAACGAAATCCAGCGAACGTACGAGCCGGACAGCAACTGGACCTACGAGATCGGCAGCAAGAACGACCTGCTCGACGGTCGGCTGCGCATGAACGTGGCCGTGTTCTACACCGACTGGACCGACCTGCAGATCACCGTGGCGCCGCTGGATATTCCGGACGACTCCATCGTCAATCCGCCCGGCGTGGTCGGCAACACCGGGGGTGCCGAGATCCTGGGCATAGAGCTGGACGGCACGTGGTATGCAACGGACATGCTGTCATTCGACTACGCCTTTTCCCAGACCCAGGCGGAGTACAGCAGCGGGTCGATCAGCGGCCGGCTCGGTCTTGCCGGCGCCTGTGACGATATCCTCTGTGCCTCCGACGGCTCGATTGGAGGCAACCAGCTGCAGCGCCAGCCGGAGACGCAGGTGGCCCTGAGTGCCAACCTGGCAGGTACCTTTGCGGGGGGCTGGGACTGGTCCGCGCGCGCGGATTTCAACTACCAGAGCAAGCAGTACGTGGACGAGTTCAACCTCGGCTGGGTGCCCGACAGAACCCTGGTCAACATGCGGGCGGAGATATCCAACCCGCACTGGACAGTGGCGCTGTGGGGGAAAAATGTCTTTGATGAGGAATACGGCGCCAATGCCTTCGCGACGGTTCTGCCCACCGCGACCAGCTATGCGCAGATATTCGGACAGAAGGCGACCTTCGGCCTGTCGGTGGGCTACAAGTTGTGAAGTCGGCGGATCCGACTCCGCGCGCGCGTAGCGGAGAGGGCGGCGAGTCGTCTCTGACGGTGCCGGAACCCGTCTCCACGCGTCGCGGATTCTGCTCGGGTGCCCTGGCCGGTGCGGGACTCCTGCTCGCTGCGGGTGCCGATGTGCCCCGTGCCATTGCGCAGGGCAGGGCCGGCGCGAGGGTGCCGGGTACGGATGCGGAACTGTTGCGCGCCTGCGTGAAGATGCGCGCCAGCCTGGGCCCCGAAATGACCACGGGCTGGCTTCGCGGCAGGCGCTTTGCCTTTTCCGAGGGCCGTGTCGAGCCGCTGTGCGGAATGCTCGCCGCGACCTTCAGCCGGCTGCACCAGGTGTCGGAGGACGAGTTCGAATTTGTTGTTCTCGAGGTCAGCATCTATACGGACCTCGACAGCGGTGAGCTGCTCAGGTCCGTTAAGATGCCCTTCACGGGCAGGGAAGTGGAGGTGCCGGTGCATCGCTTCGGGCCGCAGCGGATCCGCTTCGCCGTCGATCTCGATGAAAGCGAGTACTATGAGCCCGCACCCGGCACCAACCAGGGTGAATTCGCCACCGCAGGCACCGTTGCCATGTCGAAGTCGATTGCCAGCGAGGGTGTGAGGGACGGCGATCTGTACCTGCGGCACGAAGAGTACGGGCGTCGCTATCCCGGGACATCCGACCGACCCTCCATGTTCTACCGGGAGTCGACCCTTTGGTCGGCACCGCTGCAGGCGGTCATGGACCCGGCGCAGCAGAGCGTGGCGTCGACGGTGGCCTATTCGGCAATGACCAGCTGGCGCCCCTGGATGCAGATGGGCGATATCCCCGGGAATACCTTCTCCAACGGCTACGGCGGTCGCGCCGCTAGCGTGGATGATCTCCCACAGGATTACCGGGCCCTGCTCAGGGCAACGCATCCCGATGTTCTCGAGGATCCGGAAAGCCTGCTCAAAGCCGACACCGCCTGAACCCCACGCCACTGCCAAGGAAGCCCCGACCGTGACCCTCGCGAAGAAAGCACTCCTCACCCTGGTCGGGCTGCTGTTGCTGCTCGGCGTGGCGGCCCTGTTGATCGACTGGCGCTTCTGGTACCGCTGGTACACGCTGCCGACGGACCCGGGCGAGTGGCCGGCCAGCTACTACCAGCCGGTGGTGGAAGTTTCCGGTGATCGGCGGGCGTTCTTCCCCGTGGCAGAGCCCGGCGCGACGACCATCGCGCCAGCGGCGCTGGAGGCGGCCGCCGAGTGGGCTGAGGCGCACAGCAGTGCCGCGCTGCTGGTCCTGCATCGCGGCGTTGTGCAGCTGGAGCGCTACTGGCAGGGGATTGACGCGGACTCGCTGTTCACCGGCCGCGCCATGACCCGCTCGCTGATTCCGCCGCTGCTGGCCATCGCAATGGAGGAGGGCGCCATCGGCAGCCTGGACGAGCCGGTGGATCGCTATCTTCCCGAATGGCGCGGCGACCCCCGCGGGCAGATCAGCATCAGGAACTTCCTCTACAACACCAGCGGCCTTGAAAACCCCGCCCTGGCCGGCGACCCGGACCCGGACAACAAGAACAGCCGACTGTCCCTGGGTGGCGACGCGCGCGACGCAGCACTGGCCTTCGACCTGGAAAACGAGCCCGGGGAATTCTTTGCGCTGTCCAACGCGAATGCGCAGATCCTGGGGGCGGTGCTCGAGTCGGCGACTGGCGAGGACTACGAAGACTACCTGAACAGCCGGCTGTGGGCGCCGATGGGGGCGGGGCCGGCCTACCTGTACATGGACAGCCCCGGCGGCATGCCGGCGGTGTACTGCTGTTTTCGCGCCACGCCGCGCGACTGGCTGCGCTACGGTGCCGCCCTGCTGGGCGACGGGCGCGTCGGCGAACGCCAGCTCTGGCCGCATGGCTGGGTGAGCGAAATGACCGCGCCGTCGGCTGCCTACCCACTTTACGGCTACCAGATCTGGGTGGGGAATCCGCCGCCCGGTGGGCCGCGGATCTATGTGCAGAACCGCGACATGGTCGCGCCTCACGGCGAGGGCATCGACGCGGACGACGTGTTCTATCTCGAGGGCGGCGGTTACCGCACGATGTATGTCCTGCCGGGGCAGGACATCGTGATCCTGCGCCTGGGCTACTATGACAGCGAGTGGAACACCTCCGCCATACCCAACCTGATACTGCATGGACTGGAGGACCCGGCGGCCGGGTGATGCCGGCGAGCGCCCCGGCGAGGTCGCGCATTTTGCGATGGCTGCCATATCTTCAATTTCACCGGCCCAGCGCTTAGTCTGGACGGTGTTCCGTGTCGCGGTGTTTCCCGCGCACATCCACTGAACCTCGCGAGATGAGAGATGCCCATGAATGAATCCGACACGCAGTTCAACAAAAGCCGTCGCAACGTGCTGCTGGGCGCCGTCGCGGCGGGTGTTGCCGCCAGCGCCGTTCCCGCTATCAGCCAGGCGGCGAAGGAAAAGATGCCGATGCGACTGGATGACCCGGAGTGGAACCGCGACGCCTTCGCGCGGCTGCAGGGCAACCTGGATTTCGGCAAGGTCAAGTACGGCTGGTACGGTGGCACCGTCATGGGCATGCGCGACGATGAGCCACTGCGCCCCCTCATGGGTTTCGAAGGGTTCTCCGCGACCCGCCTGATCGATAACGGCGATGGCTCCTACCAGAAGCTCCTTCGCGAGACGGTGTACTACACCGATCTCCAGACCGGGGACGTCCTCGAAACCTGGATGAATCCCTACACCAATGAAGAGGTTAAGGTGGTCCCGGTGACCAACGACCCCTTCAATATCGTGATCGAGAAGTGGTATCCCGGCGGCCCGACCTACGGCGGCCTGCGCGAGAAGGACAAGGAACGCCGGCCGATGATCCTGCCGTTCAGGATCATATCGGACGATACCGTGGCCCTGGCAACCGATATCCATCTCTACTACCCGTCGGCGCTGCAGCCCGATGAGTGGCCGCGGGAATCCGCCGGCAAGTTCGTGCGGGTGTCGGAGATGTTCCGCTACGTGATCCCGCGGGACCAGCTGGAGGATCCCAGCGTGACCTCCATCGAGTACACCGGTGCCTGGTCCCGGGTGAACCCGTGGATGCCCTGGATGCTGATGGGACAGGCGCCGGGGAACACGCTCTATATGGGAAGCATGGGAGCCTATAACCATCTGGACATGCTCTCGCCGAAAGTGCGCGCCTACGCCGAAAAGCACCACCCGAAGTACTTTGACGCTCCCACGGAATGGGAAGAGCCGAGCCTCTCCAGTCTTGAGGACTATGCGCGGACCCAGGAACCGGCGCCGGTGAAGGAGTGATGCCGTCGCGGCAGTGTCACGATCGTAGGGGCGCGCCTTCGGATTCAGCGGCTGGCGGTGGCAAGGCCTCCGCCGCACCGTTGACCCGACGGCGTGAACTGCTTGCCGCGGCGCTGGCCGGCATCGGCGCCAGCGTGCTGTCGGGCCCCGCTGCGGCGGCATCCCCCCG
>JAWLGG010000087.1:0-8649 GCA_041685155.1 Chromatocurvus sp. | reverse complement strand
TCCGGGCCGTTGATGCCGCCAGGCATCACGACATCGGTGAACAGCAGGTCGATATCATCGCGTTCCTTAATGACCTGCATGGCCTCGATGCCGTTGGCCGCCATGAGCACCTTATAGCCGAGCATCGCCAGCTGCGTGTTGGCGTATTGGCGTACCAGTTCATCGTCTTCCACCAGCAGCACGACTTCGGTGCCTGCCTGAAGAGCGTCGATGGCCGGGTCGCTGATAGTGGCGGATGCGCCCTCGTCGGCGGGCGGCAGGTACATGCGCACCGTCGTGCCTTCCCCCACCTCCGAATACACCTTGATATGCCCCTGTGACTGCTTGACGAAGCCGAACACCATGGACAGGCCAAGACCGCTGCCCTTGCCCCCGCCCTTGGTGGTGAAGAAGGGCTCGAAGACTTTCTCCAGATGCTCCTGGGGAATACCCGCGCCGGTATCGGAGATGGCGATCAGGACATAGCCGCCGGGGCTGACCTCGGTGTGCCTGTCGGCGTAGTCCTGGTCGAGATGGGTACGGCTGCTTTCAATCGTCAGATGTCCGCTTCCGGCCATGGCGTCGCGCGCGTTCAGGCACAGGTTCAGGATCGCCGATTCGAGCTGCGAGGCGTCCACCAATGCCGGCGGCAGGTCGCTGTGCAGGTCCAGCGTGAGACCAATCTGCTCGCCGATCGTCCTGTCCAGAATATTGCGGATGTTCTCCAGCAGCACGTTGACATCAATCGGCTGCGGCTTAAGCGGCTGCTGGCGTGCAAAGGCCAGTAACTGGTGCGTAAGGTCGGCACCCTTGCGCGCCGCGTTGACCACGGTATCCGCCAGCTCCGCGAGGTTTGGCTGGTCCTCCAGCGCTTCTTCCAGGAGTTCGCCGTTGCCTAGAATGACGGTGAGCAGGTTGTTGAAATCATGGGCTACACCACCCGTGAGCTGTCCGATAGCTTCCATTTTCTGTAGCTGTCGCAACTGTTCCTCCATGGCGATCCGCGCCGTGACATCCTGGACCAGGGACAGTACCGAGACGACTTCTCCGGCATCGTCGGTCAGTATCGAGTTGTACCATTCGCAGTGCAGGATCCTGCCGTCGCGGGTGTAGTTGCGATTCTTGCTGATGTTTCTTGGCACGCTGCCACCGAGCAGCCTGTCCATCACCTCGGAAACCGCAGCGGCATCGTCCTTGTGCATGAAATGCCAGTCCGAAGGATGCTTGCCGACAAGCTCGCTTTCCTGCCAGCCGAAAACGTCCTCGGCCTGACCCGACCAGGACTTGACCCGGAAGTTGCTGTCCCACTCGATCACGGTCAGCGGGGAGTTGGCCAGATGCGCCGTCAGCCTGTGAAGGAACTGCTTGTTGGCGGTATCGGGCATCCTGTTCCTGGCGAGAAGGGTGAAAACCAGTATGGGTTTTTTTGTCGCGAGGGGCAATGTCAGGTGGTGTCGCCGTACCTGTCAGTCCATGAGCGCGTTCTCCGGCGCCTGGGCTGCGAAAACAGTATCCATCAGAGGTTATCGGAGTCTCTTGGTTGTCCGGATACCAGTTCCGACAGCGGTGGATGATCCGCCCCCGAAGGCAGGCGTGCACCCAGGTAGGTGGTCAGGGTCGGTGCAATGCTGCTGACCGCCACGGGGCGGTCTGTGATGACCCCGCGCGGAATGCCGGGCCCCGCCGCAATAATCGGCACGTGGGTGTCGTAGGCGTAGGGAGAGCCGTGCATTGCAGCGAACGCGTCGGCGTCCGGGTAGAGGTACCAGAACGGATTCTGGATCACGAGTACGTTGCCCGAGCGCTGTGGGTGAAACGCCCGCTGCAGCTTTCGCATCAGTGGCGTGTCGGGCAGCTTGCCGGATTCCAGAGCCGTGCGTGTGACAGCGTAGGCGAAGCCATTCTCTTCGCGAAGAATGGCCGCCAGAGCTCGCTCGACGTCAGGGTAGTCCAGGCCATGTTTTTCCATCGCCGCTGGATTCAGGTAGAGACTGGGGTTCCAGAACGCCATGACGAGGTCATCGTCGATGCCAAAGCGGGTTTTTAATGCGGCATTGGCACGGTGCATGAACGCCGAAGGATTATGTCGCCCCGCGTCGAGGCCCTGGCCTGACTGGTACTCGGGAATATCGTCCGCGCCGTGATCGCCGGTCAGCACCACCAGCGTCCGCTCGAGGCCGATGCGCTGGTCAATGACCTCCAGCAGTTCACCGATGATGCGGTCTACCTGCCTGAACTGGTCTTCGTACTCCAGGCTGAAGGTGCCAAAGGCGTGGCCGACGTAGTCCAGTGCGGAAAAGCTCACTGCGAGGACATCGGTCTCTCCGCGCTGTCCCACGGCCTCGTTGTCAATCAGTGCCCGGACGAAATCCGCAGTCAGTTCGTCGCCGGCAGGCGTAAAGCGCAGGCCACCGTAGTATCGGCTGTCGCTGGTGTTGTCGTAGGCATGCGGAAACCGGGTGCCCAGATCGGCGTAGCCGCGCTCCGCCTCCCGTGCGTCCTGGTGCGAGAAGATATAGGTCTCGGGGGGGTCCTGCAGTGACCATGCCTTACCGCGATAGCGGTCCTTTCGCGGCGAGTCGTTGAACCGGACGGCCCAGTCGGGCAAGGCGTCGAAATACCAGTCGCTGCTCAGGAACCGGCCGGAACCGCTGTCGTACCAGAACGCCTTGCCCAGACGTCCGCCGGGGATGATGGCGCCTCGATCCTTGATGCTGACGCTGAATAACCGCGATTTACCACCGGATGACAGCACGATCTCGTCGCCAAAGGTGGATGCAGTGAGATTGCGTGGCGAGGTGCCCAGGCTGTCTGCATCGATCAGCGGCCGGGCGTCCGGGTCGGCGACGCAGTAGATGCGTTCGCCGCTGCGGCGGTCCGCCCAGTCGTTGCCGGCGAGGCCGTGCTGTGCAGCGGCAGCGCCGGTGGCAATCACCGCGTGGCCAACCGCGGTGAAGGTTGTGGAGTGCTGGAAGTGTGCGCTGCGGTAGGCCACGCCGTTGTCCAGCAGATAGCGGATGCCGCCGTCGAGGTGAGGGTACTGCCGGAAGGGCATTTCGCCCTTGAGCATGTCCACCGTGATCTGGAGGACCAGATCCACGGGCGCATCGCGCGGTTGCACCTGAGCCTGAACCTGGGGCTGGGACTGGACCAGGGTTGCAGCGCCGACCAGCAATGACACTATTGCTGCCTGCATACGCGCCGGCAGCCGGCTTTGCGAACAGACCACCATCAGCTGTCCCGCGTGCTGACCGTGTAATCGGTACTCACGGCGGAGTCCGCTTTGTAGGGATCTTCCACCACCCGGTAGTCCGTGCGCCACTCGTCCGGAGTCACGCTGCAGCGCAGGTAACCGCGCTGGTCGCCATTGGTATAGCGCACGTGCGGATTGTAGGGCTGCGCGGTGTGTACACGATCTGCCCAGGGGCAGTGTGATGCAATCGAGGTGGATGCGAACTCCCAGCCCACCTGCGGAGAACGGCCGTCCATGGGGTCGCGGTGAATCGTTGAGGCATTGGCGCAGTGCCAGTCACCGCTCAGCACCACCGCGTTGTCGACGTCGCTCATGGCGTCCACAAGCCGCTGTCGCTGGCGCGGATAACCGTCCCACTGGTCCATGTTGACGTCGGGGCGCCCGGGATCATCGCTGTAGTTGTACGGCGCAAACCAGGTCTGCTGGGCCAGCACGTTGAACGGGGCATCGCTGCGCTTGAGCGAGTCCAGCAGCCAGGCCTCCTGCGCCTCGCCCAGCATGCCGCGATTGCGATCCTCCAGCATGGCGGCAACCGCGGCGGGGGAGATGCCATCGACGGGTACCTGATCGGAGCGATACTGACGGGTATCGAGCAGGTGGACAAGGGCCGGGCCGAAACGATAAGCGCCGTAGAGCGACAGGCTGGAATTGAGCCCTCGGATCCGCGGTGGTTCGCGCAGGGGCATGTGCTCGTAATAGGCGCGGAACGCCGCCTGGCGGCGCACGCGGAACTCGGTGTCGGTCTGCTTCCAGGGATCCTGCGGGGTGAGGCCGGCCCAATTGTTGTCCACTTCGTGATCGTCCATGGCGACGATCCAGGGGCTCGCTGCGTGGGCCGCCTGCAGATCGCTATCCATGCGATACAGCGCGTAGCGATTGCGATAGTCCCACAGCGTGACGATCTCGGCGCTGTTGTTCTGGCGCACGGTGCGGTAGGTGAAGGTCTTGCCGTTGCTTTCGCGTGTCTGTTCGCCGAGGGTGCCGATACCGCCCTCGTAGATATAGTCACCGACGTGGATCACGCAGTCCGGTGCCCAGGCGGCCATGTCGGCGTAGGCAGCGAAAAATCCACTCTCATAGGACTGGCAGGTAGCCAGGGCGAGTGTGGTCGACGTCGCCTGCGGGTCGCTGGTGCGGGTGCGACCGATCGGGCTTTCGTCGTCGCCGAGATAGAACTGGTACCAGTATTCGCGACCGGGCTCCAGGCCTTCCAGAATCACGTGTACGCTGTGGCCCACGTTCTCATCTGTCGTGAAGCGGCCGTCGCGCACGGTTCGCTTCATCGCTTCGTCGCTGCACACCCGATAGCGAACTTCTGCCGATCCGTAAGGCATACCGCCGCCGTTCAGCGGGTCAGGCGCCAGGCGCGTCCACAGCACGCAGCCATCCGGCGATGGGCTGCCCGAGGCCACGCCGAGAGTAAACGGGTAATCGCGGGCGGCGCCCACGAGGCCCGAAAGGGCAGGTGTCGCAAGCACTAGCGACCCGCTGGTCAGGATAAAACGTCTGCGTGAGATCATGCCTAGTCTCCCTTGCGTGCTGTGTTGACAACGATGGGCTGTGTCCAGGCCATCTCGACATCACCATCGGCGAAGGGGTTGCCGTGGCGGCGCGTGGAGACCACCCTTGCGCGTACGTAGAGTTCGTCGCCACGCACCTTGTACTCGGCATCCGGCCCGTTCACCCGGGCCAGGACTTCGCCGATGTCCTCGCTGTAGCTGTATACCGAGCGTGGTGGCTTTTCAGCATCGCCAGCGGGAGTCTCGGGACCGTTAACCGGAGACAGGTCTGTGCCCATGCGGGTGCCGACGAACTCCACCGTGTAATCGACCCCGGGCTGTTCCTCGACAGAGACGCGGATGCCGCTGTCATCAATCTCCAGCAGATCCAGTTCAACGCCGGTGCTGTTGTAGAAGTCACCGCGGCGCACCGCCGACGTGATCTTGTTGGGTGTCAGGTGTGTCGAGCGCACCATGATCCAGCCGCGACCGGGGTTGGTGAATCCGGGTCCCCAGTTGTTGAACTCGTGGGCGTCGTCCGTGGCTACGCCGTAGATGACACTGCGATCGTAAGCACCCAGGCGGTTGGCCAGAACAATATCCCACAGGCGCTCTGCGCTGACGCGTTCCTCGTCACCGTTGTTGTGCACGCCGGAGTGGCCGTTGTACATCTCGAAAAAGCCGTCGCCCGGCTCGTGCTCGAGCTGGAAGAAATCCTCCGCGGTCACCGCAAAGTGAAAATTCGGATGATTCAGGTGTACAACCATGGGCTGGGCATGATGGTGGGATTGCTCGATCACCGCGTCCAGGTTGTTCTGGATGGTGTCGGCCACGCTGTCGCCGCCCTGGGGTTCGACAAGTTCCACCAGGTTGACGCCATTCAGATGCACCGGATGGTGCTCGTGGCGGTCGGTAATTTCCTCGCCGTTGATGAACAGAAAGCGATCCGATTCCTCGAACAGTGGCCGGAACTCGTTAAGCGTTTTCAGGCGCACCTCGCGCGCACCGGGGTCGCCGCGAACCTCGACCCAATCCTCGCCAAACTGCTCCACGTACTGCTCGAATGCCGCGCTCACTGCATCGGGTCGTCGTGGCGGCTTGTCCACCGGATACCATTTCTCGCCGCGCTGCATGATGTTGTGGTCGCTGATGACCAGGAACTGGTATCCCTGGGACTTGTACCATTTCGCTATCGTCTCGGGCGGTGCGTCGCCGTCGCTCCACCAGCTGTGTGTGTGGGTATTGCCGCGCCACCAGCGTGCCTCGTCGGCCTGTACCGCGTTGAGAGCAAGGATTGACAGTGACGAGAGAGCGAGTAGACGAAATGCTGCTGAGTTGTATATAGGCATGGATAACTCCTTGATGAACTCCTGGTAATAATAAAAATGCGTCAGGCATGCGGGGTGACCGACATGCCTGACGGCTGTGCTTCTCTAGAAGCTGTACTCATACTGCAACCAGAAGGAGCGCGGCTTACCGTTCCATCCATATTGATAGTAGTACTCGGGATCAAAGCGACCGATCTCGCCGCGCACGCCGGCGCGGGAAACCCGCTGGTCGGCACTGGCGCTGGCGCGCTCGAAGTAGTCTTCGTCAGTGATATTCACCGCCCGAAGCAGGAATCGATGCTGCTGTGAATCACCCATGAAGTACTGCACCGAGCCGTTGAAGACAACGTAATCGCCGAAGTTGAGATCGGGGTTGGTACGCTCTCCGTTCTCGTCAACCAGTCGGCTGTTGATGCCGCCGGCGTAGGCCCACTCCGGTCCCTGAAAGCGCGTGTTCAGTGCGATCACCCAGCGGTCACTGGGCCGAAAGCTTATCTGGGTTGCCGCCGACCACTCCGGACGCTCCGAGGACTGGCGTTGACTGTCGCTGCCGGCAGCGCCGGGGACCACGAAGTCCTGCTGTGCGCCGCTTCCTGCGAGCAGGGCCGCCTGCCCGAAGATCGGGTTCGGCTCCAGTGACTCCATGTCGGTAAACGTGAAGTCAAAGTCCCAGTTGGCGATATTGAAGGAGGCGTCGAGCGTAACGCCCTGGATGTCCTGTATCCGGTCGCGGTTGTAGCTGACGACCTCATTGCCATTGAAAACGCCTGCATTGAACTGCTCCGCAGCAAACTGGCAGAAGCCCGTGGGGCGACGGATATTCTGCACAATGTCGGTTTCACCGGTCAGAGCGGCGACTTCCGGGCAGACGCGCTCCACAGAGCTGGCACCGAACAGGTTATCGATTTCGGTATCGAAATAGCCGAGTTCAACATTGAAAGTGCCGCCCATGGCCTCACCGTTGATCCCGAAACCGACGCTGTAGGTCTCCACGGACTGTGTCTGGAGGTCCGGGTTGATGACACGGCCCTGCCGCGCGCCGATTTCCGTGAGCGTCGGATTGCTGTACGAGGTCCCGCCGTTCGAACGCAGATAGAAGCCCCCCGGCAGCTCCTGTCGGAAGCCGTACTTCCAGATCATTTCATCGTCGTAGGGGTCGTTGAAGTCATTGCGCAGGGCAACCGAGAAGTTGGTGCCGTTGAGGAAATCCAGGCTCACCTGCAGATCGGCGTAGATACCCGTGCTGCTCACTTCGTCATCGGTCATGCCGTACTCGTCTTCGGAGTCGTCGAAGTAGGTGATGTTCTGCACACCGAATACGGTAGTGAACGTATCGTTCCATTCCGTGCGCGCACGGGCATTGATCCCGAGGTCGATATAGCCGGCTCGGAACTGGTCGACATCGCCGAAGCCCTTGGTAGGCACACCGCTACCGAAGCTGGCGGTACTCTGGATCACCGTGCCGATGGGGCTGCCAATGGGGAACGGGTTGTCGAAGGTGCCGTATGGGTTGCCCTCATCGTCGACGTAGAAGCCTTCCTGGGCAGAGACTGCCGCGAGGCCACGATTACCGAAGGGGTTGGTAACACAACCCGCGGGCAATGCGTCGACGCCGCTGGCGAAGCCTTCGAAGTCGGCTGCGGTATCAAAGCCGGTAATGCCCTGCTGCTCGGCAATCGCCTGCACCTCCGGGCTCAGGTCCTGCAGTCGGGGCGTGTTGCAGATGCGCGCATCCAGTTCGGTGTTGTAGATTTTCGGTGCAATGTAGTAACCCTCGACGTCGATTGTTGTGTTCTCGCGGAAACGCGATTTGAATGACATGTTGTACATCGGGAATTCGGTATAATTCGGCTGGTAAACCGTGACGTTCGGGAACGAGTCGCGAAAATCCACGGTGGCGAATTGCGCCCCCAGCCGCAGCTCTGTCTCGTCGCCGATCTGCCAGTGATATTTGGCGCCGAGCAGGTTATAGGCATAAGGAAACTCGTGGAAACCGCCCAGCGCGATGACGTTGTCGACGTGGGCCTCGCGATCGAACAGCTCATGCGCGGAGGTTTCATAGGACCGACCGAAGAACATGATCGAGTGGTTGTCCGTGCCGAAAAGCGGCATGGAGATGTTGCCGTACATCTCCCGCGTATTGAAAGCGCCACCGTAAAGGCCGAGCTCACCTTTTACCGGCTCACCGGCGTAGGGCTTCTTGTAATTGACGCGGACCACGCCCAGACCACCGTTGCCCCCGTAATACAGGCTCTGTCCGCCGCGGTAGACTTCGACGCTTTCAATCATGCGCGGATCAATACTGGTGGCAGGCCAGATGCTTTCCAGCGGGGTGCCGCGGTCGAAGGTGGGCATGCCGTCCAGCAGAAGCAGGGTATCGCGGTCGGTGCCGCCATCGATACGGATGGTGAACTCGCCCTCGTCCGGTGAGTAGCCGATGTTGGCCCCGCGGATCAGGCCGGCCGCCAGCTCGCCAAAGTTGGTGAAGCCGCCAGTGTCGATTTTTGCTGCATCGATCAGCTGCACCTGCGTACCGTAGCGAGTGAAGTCGATCGCCGTCTGGGAAAGCTGCTCGGTAACACAGCGACCC
>JAWLGG010000086.1:0-8706 GCA_041685155.1 Chromatocurvus sp. | reverse complement strand
TGGTGAGCTGGTTGACCCGGACTTCGACCCGCGCGCCTTGCTCACCCAGAACACTCACCGCGATGCTGTTGTCCCGCTCCAGTGTCAGCGGCACCCGAGCCCGGCCGTTCTCATCGAAGCGGTCGGGTTCCACAACAATATCGCGCCCGTTTATAGACACCTGCGCCTCGACGCCGTCCTCACTCCGAAGAACCAGACTCGCCGGGCCAGCAACCGCCCTGAAGGTCCGCGAGAACACGGCAGGGTCGCTCGCTACGGCGTCGTAGGTCTGTGGTCCAAAGCGTGTCAGATTCGCCTCACCGGACCAGCTTGCCGGTGCCAGAGCGAGCAGCCCCAACAGGAGCAGGGGAACGACCAGAATCCTGTTCATGGTTTCTCCTTATTACTATTATCGTTGAGTTGCATGAATCGTGTCTCAGACGAGATCCCGAAAAGCGGCATGTGCGTCGCTATGACTGCTACGCCGGGAGGTACCTGCCCCGCGGGTCACGAATCATTCACTATTCAGTGTAGCTACTTGCTTGCGTCGCGCAAGTTTTTCGGCTTTCACTGATCCAACGCGTCGCGCACAATGGGACCTCACTACTCACACGAGCAAGCCATCGCCTGATGTCGGCAAACGTCAAAAACCGGATCCTGTTTCATTCCAGACGACTCAGCGTTTACCTGGTGCATTATTCATCGGGCCATCGGATTGCACCGCACGTGGACATGGTCTCCGAGGGACGCCTGTACAAACTCAACTGCGTGCTGGTCAAGCCCCGGCGCGGCGGTGAATTCAGCTGCGAGAAGACCCTCTTCAACCTGCTGGGTCGACTTGTTCTGTTCCGGCCGGACCTGCATCAGCATCAGGTGTCGAGGATCGAATCCGGAAATCGCTGGCTGCTCAGCTTTGCGCTGACACAATATTGAGCGCCCGGACAGGCGCGTCTCGCCGGCTAAAACCGACGCGGCAGCAAGGATAGCCAGCTCCGTTGACGTCGGCCGCCCGCACCGCCAGACTTCATTCAAGACTTCACCCCTACCCGAAGAGACCGCCCATGCTGCCGACGCCCCTGCCTCTCTGCCTGCTTCTTCTGTCCCTGGGAACAGCAGCTGTCGCCTCAACTCCCGGCGCCGATGACAAGCAGCAGGCCACCGCCACACTCACCAACGCGGCGATTTTCAAGGCCGATGCCTACGAGGCAGAGGAACCCGGGGCGATACAGTGGCTCATCGAAGAGAACGCCTATACCGCGGTTGAACCCGTGGCGGGCCACACAGCACCGAAAGAAGGCGCAGACGGCGAGAAGGCCACGCCGCCTCAGGAGATCGTCGCCTACGATCTCGACACTCTCGAACGCCGGGTGCTGGTCAGCGCGAAGCAACTCACGCCGGATGGCGCGGAGGCACCACTGGTCATCGACGACTACGCCTGGTCCGACGACCGGCGTCGGCTGCTGATCTACACCAACAGCAAGCAGGTGTGGCGCGTGAAGAGCCGCGGCGACTACTGGGTGCTGGATATCGACAGCGGCAGTCTCAGGCAGCTCGGCGGTCCCGATGCGGCACCCTCCTCGCTGCAGTTCGCAAAATTCTCGCCGGATGGCGGCGCCGTTGCCTACGTCCGTGATGCGGACCTCTACGTCGAAACCACGGACGGCGATATCAGAAAACTGACCGACCGCGACTCGGACGCCATCCTCAACGGCATCATGAGCTGGGCCTATGAGGAGGAGTTCAGCATTCGCGATGGCTTCCGCTGGAGCCCCGATGGCGCGCGGATCGCCTTCTGGCAGTTCGATACCGCCGGCGTTCGCGACTTTCTGATCATCGACAACACATCCGACCTGTACCCGACTATCACGCGCATTCCTTACCCAAAGGTCGGTGAAACCGTCTCCGCCGCACGCATCGGCGTCGTCTCCATTGACGGTGGCGAGCCGGTCTGGGTGGAACCGCCGGGCGATCCGCGCCAGCATTACATTCCGCGCATGCAGTGGGTGGCCTCGAGCGGGTCTCTGCTGCTGCAGCAGCTCAACCGGCGCCAGAGCCGCAACCGGTTCTATTATGCCGATGCCGCCGACGGTTCGCTTACCCCGGTGCTGGTGGACGAGGAGGAGACACATCTCGATGGTTTCCACGATGTGCAGTGGCTCGAGGATGGCGCTGCCTTCACGCTGATCAGCGAGCGCAGCGGCTGGCGTCATGTCTACCGCGTGTCCCGCGACGGACAGTCCCTGCTCGACCTGACCCCCGGCGCCTTCGACGTCGCAGAACTGGTCGCGGTGAACGAGGCAGACAATGCCCTGTATTTCACCGCCTCCCCCGGGGACATGGGGGCCCGCTATCTGTTCCGCGCGACGCTCGACGGCAGCGGCGAGGCCCGCCGGATGACGCCAGAGGCCTTCACTGGTGACAATGCCTATGACATCGCTGACGACGGCAGGCATGCCATCCACACCCATTCACGTCTGCTGCAGCCGCCGCAGTATCGCCTCGTCTCGCTGCCCGACCACGCGCAGCGGCGCGTGCTGGAAGACAACGCGGAACTGATCGAACGGCTCGCGGCCCTGGACGGTGGCGATCCGGAATTCTTCACCGTCGACGCGCGGGACGGCCTGGCAATGGACGGCTTCATGCTGCGGCCGCCGGACTTCGACAGCACCCGCTCCTATCCACTGCTGGTGTATGTCTACGGCGAACCCGCCGGCCAGACCACTCGTGATCGCTGGGTCGGGGACCGCAATCTCTGGCATTGGCTCATGACCCAGCGCGGCTATGTCGTCGCCTCCATCGACAACCGGGGCACACCTGCGCTCAAGGGACGGGACTGGCGCAAGTCGGTCTACGGTGGCATTGGCGTACTGGCCTCACGGGACCAGTATGACGGCCTGCAGGCCCTGCTTGCCCGGCACGACTACCTCGACCCCGGTCGGGTCGGCATCTGGGGGCATTCCGGCGGCGGGTCGATGACGCTGAACATGCTGTTCCGTTATCCCGAGACCTACAGCGTCGGCATTTCACGGGCGCCGGTGAGCGACCAGCGACTCTACGATGCGATCTACCAGGAGCGTTATTCAGGCCTGCTGGAGGAGCACGCCGAGGGCTATGTCCAGGGCTCGCCGATCACTCACGCGGCGGGACTGAACGGGAAATTATTGCTGATTCACGGTACGGGTGATGACAATGTGCATTACCAGAGCGCTGAGCGCCTGATCGACGAACTCGTGCGGCTGAACAAGCCCTTCGACTTCCTCGCCTACCCCAACCGCCGGCATGCACTGGAACAGGGGGACGGCACCGAGCTGCATCTGTATACCACGATGACCCGTTATCTCGATGAGCATCTGCGCGAGGACGCCGTCAATCGCCCTCACTGACGAGGGCGAAGGCCGCGCCCCGGCTCAGCGGCGCGGCCTCAGATGGCGCGGCCCACTGGCAGTTCGCACGCAGGAGATCATTGACGACAGCGCCCAGGTCGCTGTAGGCGCGTTGGTGCCGGGCCTCGCGCAGTGCCTCGACCCGGGTGATGGGTCCACCCGATTCCCAGGTCATCGTCCCGGTGAGAAGGACAAAGGCCTTCTGCGTCAGCACTGCCCCCTCAATACCGATATTCCGCGGCTCGATGCTGCGAAAGGTCAGCAGTTCATGCGCGGACAGCCATATCAGGGTTTCGAAGCACGCCTGGGAGTTCCTGTCCGGCAGTCCCGTAATGTCCCACTGAATGGGACCGATCAGGTCTTCCACGAGGAGAAGGTGGCGCACGGGGAATACCGTATAGAGCTGGCACAGCACCTCGGACGTCACGAAGTAGAAATCGTCAATGTTCTCGGATGTCATACCTGAAGCACAATTACCTGGCGACCGGTGCGGTGGTCGGGCGAGTATAGGCCACAGCGACGAGCCGTTGCCAGAGCCGTGCCGCCGGCTACGCGGATCGGGGGAGGTAAGACCATCAGCGCTCGAAGGAGCGGCGGCGCTGGAACCCCTTCTGGTGCCACCCGGGATCAATCAGGTTCTGCTCCAGAGTCAGCCCGTCGGGCCAGGTGTCTGCCGGTGACAGTGACTTTAGATGCCCGGCACTGCTCACCACGGCGTCAACGTCCTTCACCACGTCATTGAACGTGAGCATCCGCAGCCGGAACTCATCCGTGACGAGTGTGTCGGGAACCGCAAAGTCCTCGGGGAGAAAAAGGTCCGGGTGATGGTGTATCCACACTGACTCCCTTCATGGCACCCGCCACACCTGGCGGCGTTTGCTGTCACCTCCCCTTTGCGCCCGCACTGCCCCGTGCGTGGCAAGGGGCTCACAGGCGTCGATTGAGGCGCATGAGCCGTAACAATACACCGGTCATGCAGCGCAGACCACGGCCCGGCGGTCGCCGCTGCGGTCATGAACCGGCGAACTGCGAAAGGCCGCGGGTCAAAAGCGCTGCCGGCTTACTTCCGGCGCACGCATGACATAGGCGGTGCCCCATCCCTTTTGTATACTCAGGGTCGCTGGCAACCGCCTGACACCCACTCTCAGCATTACCGGAGAACACCATGTCTACAGCAATTGACCTCTCTATCTACGGCATCTCCGACGTGCGGGAGATCGTGCACAATCCGACCTACGAGCAGCTGTTCGAGGAGGAAACCAGGGATGAACTCGAGGGCTATGAAAAGGGCATCGTCACCGAATCAGGCGCCGTGGCAGTCCGCACCGGGGTCTTCACCGGACGCTCGCCAAAGGACAAGTTCATCGTTTACGACGACGTGAGCAAGGAGAATCTCTGGTGGACATCCGAGAGCGCGCCGAACGACAACAAACCCGTGACGCCAGAGGTGTGGAAAGACCTGAAAAGCCTGGTGGCCAGTCAGCTTTCAGACAAGCGCCTGTTCGTGGTCGACACGTTCTGTGGCGCCAACCCCAGAGTTCGCATGAAGGTCCGGTTTGTTGTCGAGGTCGCCTGGCAGGCGCACTTTGTCAAGAACATGTTTATCCGGCCGACCGAGCAGGAACTGGAGGAATACGGGGAGCCGGATTTTGTCGTTCTCAATGGTTCCAGGACATCGAATCCGAGATGGCGTGAACACGGGATGAACTCCGAGGTATTCACCGTGTTCAACATGACCGAGAGGATGCAGGTGATCGGCGGCACCTGGTACGGCGGCGAAATGAAGAAAGGCATGTTCGCCATGATGAACTATTACCTGCCCCTGGATCACATGCCATCCATGCACTGCAGTGCCAACATGAGCGATTCAGGTGACGTGGCCATTTTCTTCGGACTCTCCGGTACCGGCAAGACAACACTGTCGACAGACCCCAAGCGCAAACTCATCGGCGATGATGAACATGGCTGGGACGACGAGGGCATTTTCAACTTTGAAGGCGGGTGCTACGCCAAGACCATCGACCTCGACCCGGAGAGCGAACCGGACATCTACAGGGCCATCAGGCGCGATGCCTTGCTGGAAAATGTTGTCGTGGATGAACAGGGCAAAGTGGATTATTCCGACCACTCCATCACGGAGAACGGTCGCGTCTCCTACCCGATCTACCACATCGACAATATTGTCAAGCCGGTCTCGCGTGGCGGCCACGCCAGGAAAGTGATTTTTCTTACCGCCGATGCCTTCGGCGTGCTGCCGCCCGTATCGAAACTAACGCACGACCAGACGAAGTACCATTTCCTGTCGGGGTTCACGGCAAAGCTTGCCGGTACTGAACGCGGCATCACGGAACCGGTCCCCACGTTTTCTGCCTGTTTTGGCAAGGCATTTCTCACACTGCACCCGGTCAGATACGCCGAGGAACTGGTCTCTCGCATGGATGCTGTCGGCGCGGATGCCTATCTGGTGAACACCGGCTGGAACGGGTCCGGCAGGCGCATATCGATCCAGGATACCCGCAGGATCATCGATGCCATTCTCGATGGCTCCATAGAAAATTCGGAGACAGGCGTCATACCGTTTTTCAACCTGGAAGTGCCCACTGCACTCCCGGGTGTCGAGACAGGCATCCTCGACCCGCGCGACACCTATGCGGATCGGGACATCTGGGCAGAAAAAGCGAGAGACCTGGCAAGCCGGTTCATCCGGAACTTTGCACAGTACACGGACACGGAAGGGGGAGCCGCGCTCGTGGCCGCAGGTCCGCAGGTGTAGTTGAGACCAGAACGCCGCGCGGGATGCGTGGCAATGCGCCGCCTGCCAAGGTCAGGTTACCTGACCACGGAGTACCATTGCAGCGGCCCCTGCCGGCAACCTCCATGCCTGCACAGCTTGTTCGGTAACGCTCTGGTCTGCTTAATCCTTCGAGGCCCCTGCAGGGCGCCTCGTCGTGTGCGCCGTGGCTACGGCCTGCAGCGGGTCGTCGGGCCACGGGTGCTTCGGATAGCGCCCCCGCATTTCCTTCCTGACCGCCGTATAGCCGTCGCGCCAGAAGCTGGCCAGGTCCTGCGTGACCTGCAGTGGCCTGCCCGCCGGGGAAAGCAGGTGCACCAGCAGCGGCAGGCGACCCTCGGCGAGTGTCGGCGTTTCCCGGGCGCCGAACATTTCCTGTAGCTTTACCGGCAATACCGGCGGCTGCTGCGAGTAGTCGATTCGTATGCGGGATCCGGATGGCACCTCGTAACGCTCCGGCAGCCAGCGCTCGAGCTGCTGCTGTTGCGTATGGCTGAGCCGCGCCTGCAGCGCGCCGCGCAGGTCGACCCTCTTAAGGTCCGCGAGCTTTCTCACTGGTGCAAGGTACAGCGGCAGCCACTGCCCGGCGGTGTCGCACAGCGAGACCCGGTCAAAGGCGGGCCAGTCGGGCGTCAATGAGGCCATGACCGCGGCGCGGGCGCGGTAGGCCTCCACCTCGGCGGTCCAGGGCAGGTCGTCTAGACGATTGTCGACAATCAGCGACAACAGGCTGTCGCTGCGCAGATCGTCGCTCACGTCGCGCAGCTTTTCGCTCTCCAGCAGCAGGGCGCCAATACGCCGCTGCCGCTCGGCGACAAACAGGCCGCTCTGTCGATCCCATGCGACCCGGGTCAGTTCGTGCACCAGGGGGCTCAACAACGACTCGAAGAGACTGGCATCCAGCGGCGCTGCCGCACGTATCGTGTCGCTGCGACCGCCGCTCATGCCACCGACCTCGGCAAGCGCCAGCCACTTTTCCTGCTCGAGTGGTGAGGACGTCTGGAACCGCGCACTGCGTCCATTGCTGAGCTGGAATCCGCCGCTGTGCCGGCGACGTGCAATCCGGTCCGGGTAGGCGCAGGCGAGCAGAAACCCGGTGAGCTGCGCATCGTTAGGCCGCGCCAGGGCAACAACACCGGCCTCCGGCCGCTGTCGTTCAAGCTGCGCCGCAGCCGCCCGCGTACGCGCCACCCGGGACTTCACGGACCCGGGTGGCGGGACGTCGCCGCACAGCATGTCGAGCCAATCCCTGAGATCCGGCGACTCCACCTGCCGCGGCAGGCCCTCGGACAGCGCCGCTGCGATGAGGCTGGCACGGCGCCCGGCGCCGATCTCCCTGCCCGTCAGCAACAGGTGGGCAAGGCGCGGATGCACCGCCAGTTCCGCCATGGCATTGCCGTGGGTGGTCATTCGCCGCCTGCCTGGCTCGCCCGCCACGGCACCCAGCTCGGACAGCAGGTCAACCGCCTGGGCAAAGGCACCCGCCGGCGGCGGTGTCAGCCAGTCGAGCTCTGTCGGGTCGTAAATGCCCCAGGCGAAGAGCTGCAGCGCCAGCGGCGCAAGGTCCGCCACTTCGATCCCGGCGCTGCGGTCCCCGACCAGTTGATCCTGCTGCGACTCACTCCACAGCCGGTAGCAGAAGCCGGGGCGAAGGCGACCCGCGCGCCCGGCGCGCTGCACCGCCGATGCCCGGGAGATACGCTGCGTGTGCAGACGGCTCATGCCGCTGCCGGGATCGAAACGCGCCTGGCGCTCGAGCCCGGAGTCCACCACCACGTCGACGCCCTCGATGGTAAGGCTGGTTTCGGCCACGTTCGTGGCCAGAACCACCTTGCGGCTATCCTCGGAACAGGGAGCGATAGCGCGCCGCTGCGCCGACAGGTCCAGGTCGCCGTACAGGGGATGCACGGTGGTTCCCGCAGGTGCCGCGAACGTCGCGGCGACGCGGTGAATCTCCCCGCGTCCCGGAAGGAATGCAAGCAGGCTGCTCGACGGATGCTCGCGACAGGCCTGCGCGAGCGTCGCTGTCATTCTGTCCACGATAGACTCGCGCGGTCTGCGCGGCTGGCCATACTGTACGGTGACCGGGTACTGGCGCCCCTCGCAGCGTACCCTCGGTGCGCCGAGGTAGGCCTCCAGCGACGCATCACCAAGCGTGGCGGACATGACAATAATCTTCGCGGCCGCATCGGCAGCAAAGGTCGCCCGACCATGCAGGGCCAGGGCAAGACCGAGGTCGGCGTCGACCGAGCGCTCGTGAAACTCATCGAAGATCAGAAGGCCCACGGTCTCCAGCGCCGGATCTTCCCGCAGCATGCGCAGCAGGATGCCCTCGGTAATCACCTCGATCCGGGTTCGGGCACTGACCCGTGTCTCGAGGCGGATGCGGTAGCCCACGGTCTCGCCGACGCCCTCGCCGAGCAGTTCCGCCATGCGCGCTGCCGCACTGCGCGCCGCGAGACGCCGCGGCTGCAGAAGGATAATACGCCGCCCCGCCAGCCAGGGCTCGTCCAGCAGCGCCAGCGGAACCACCGTGGTCTTGCCGGCGCCGGG
>JAWLGG010000085.1:0-8778 GCA_041685155.1 Chromatocurvus sp. | reverse complement strand
CTTCTTGACAAGGGAACCACCCTTGCCTGCGAAACGCGCCTTGATTCGCGTCCGCACAGCGACTCTGAGCATTACCGAACTTACCGCGTGGCCAACTAGGGTGCCGGTATGCAGTATTGCCGGTGCAGCGTCTCCAGCTCCTTCAGGAGCGCCCTGTCGAGGGTCAGGTCAATGCTGTCGATATTGGCGCGCAGCTGGTCCAGCGTGGTTGCGCCGATAATGTTCGCGGTGGTGAACTGCCGTCCGTTGACGAAGGCGAGCGCCATCTGCGCCGGGTCGAGGCCGTGCTCAGTCGCGAGCGTCACGTAGGCTGAGGTTGCCGCCAGCGCCGCCGGCGACCCGTAGCGCGAGAAGCGCTCGAACAGCGCCAGCCGCGAGCCCTCCGGGCGGGCGCCATCCAGGTACTTGCCGCTGAGCATGCCGAAGGCCAGCGGGGAGTAGGCCAGCAGGCCGACCTGCTCGCGTATCGCGATTTCCGCAAGGCCCACTTCAAACGAGCGATTCAGCAGGTTGTAGGGATTCTGGATGCTGACGATGCGTGGCAGGTTCTTTTCCCGCGCCAGCCGCAGGTACTCGAGAATGCCCCAGGGCGTCTCGTTGGAAATGCCGATATGCCGGACCTTGCCCGACTGCACCAGTTCGCCGAGGGCCGACAGCGTTTCCTCGATGGCGATACCGTCGTCGTCGCGATGGCGGTAGCCAAGGCGCCCGAAGAAATTGGTGGCGCGTTCCGGCCAGTGTACCTGGTACAGGTCGACATGGTCCGTCTGCAGCCGGGCCAGCGAACTGTCGATGGCCTGGTGAATCTGTGTGCGGCTCAGCCTCGGCCCCTCGCGCACGTGATCCACCCCCGAGTTGCCATCGCCGCGGCCGGCAACCTTCGTCGCCAGCACGATATCGTTGCGCTTGCCGCTGCGCGCCAGCCACTGGCCGATGCAGCGCTCGGTCTCTCCCTGTGTATCGGCCCGGGGCGGCACCGGATACATCTCGGCGGTATCGATGAAATTGACGCCGCGGGACAGGGCGTAGTCCAGCTGTGCTGCGGCCTCGTTGGCCGTGTTCTGCTGGCCCCAGGTCATGCTGCCCAGGCAGATGACGCTGACATCGATATCGGTGTGGCCCAGCTTTCGGTACTGCATCGAGTGACTCCGTGGTGATGTTGTGGTGGTCGCTCAGTCTGCGAGATTCTCTTCCAGGCGATCCTCGCACAGACCGGCGGGGTCCTGGTGAATGACCACATCCGCAGCCGGAATCTCCCTGCGGATGGCTGCCGCCACCTCGTCGGCGATGCGGTGCGCCTGGCGCAGGGGCATGTCGCCATCCAGCTCCAGATGCAGCTCGATGAAGTCAATGCGCCCCGAACTGCGCGTGCGCAGGTCGTGAATGCCGTAGACGCCGGCGTGGCGGTTGGCGGTGTCGCGAATCAGGCGTCGCCGCGACTCCGGCAGTTCGCGATCCAGCAGCTCATTGAAGGCGTCGCTCATGATCCGTCGTGCAGTAAACAGGATATATACGGCGATGCCGCAGGCAAACAGTGGATCCATGCCTGTCCAGCCCCACTGCGCCAGCAGCAGCGCGACGATGACGGCGCTGTTGGTGAGCAGGTCCGTGCGGTAGTGCAGCGCGTCGGCCCGGATGGCCGCCGAATGCGTGCGACGGATCACGTAGTGCTGCAGCGCGAGCAGGGCGAGCGTCGCCGCGATGGTGAACAGCATGACCGCAATGCCGATCTCCAGGGTGGGCAGCGGCTGCGGGTCGCGCAGGCGCTGCGCCGCCTCGAACAGGAGGTAGAGACCGGAGCCGATGATCAGCGTGCTCTGCGCCAGGGCCGAGATGGATTCTGCCTTGCCGTGCCCGAAGCGGTGCTTGCGGTCGGCGGGGGCCAGGGCATAGCGCACCGCGAACAGGTTCAGCAGGGAGGCGCCGGAGTCCATCAGAGAGTCGATCAGCGACGCCAGGATACTCATCGACCCCGTTTGCGCATAGGCGACCGCTTTCGCCAGGATCAGCGTCACCGCCACGGCCACGGAGGCTGTGGTGGCGAGGCGCATCAGTCGGGCGGCGTCGTCCGGATGGATGGTCGTGTCTGACATAGGGAAAGATGCTGCCGGTCGGTTCGATCGCTCTAGTATGCCATTGATGCGGCCGAGGGTTACCGAACGCTGCCGCGTGGCCTTCTCGCGCCGCCTGCATGCGGCGGTTTCAGGTGGCGCTCCGGGGTTGAAAGCGGCGCAGCCGCAAGGCATTGGTGAGCACGAAGACACTGGAGAGCGCCATGGCCCCCGCCGCGAAAACGGGCGACAGCAGCAGGCCGAGGGCGGGATACAGGGCGCCGGCGGCGATGGGAACAAGAGCCGTGTTGTAGGCGAACGCCCAGAACAGGTTCTGCCGGATGTTGCGAATGGTCGCCGCCGACAGCGCAAAGGCGGTGGCGACGCCGTTCAGATCACCGGACATTAGCACCACGTCGGCCGCCTCTATCGCGATATCGGTTCCTGTGCCGATGGCGATACCGATGTCCGCCTCCGCCAGTGCCGGGGCGTCATTGATCCCGTCGCCCACAAAGGCGAGGCTGCCATGAGCGTCCCTGAGCCGGCGAACCGCATCCACCTTGCCTTCCGGCATGATACCGGCAACCACATCGTCTATGTCCAGCTGTCGGGCAATCGCCTCCGCGGTGGCCCTGTTGTCGCCGGTTATCATCGCTACCTTCAGGCCGAGTCCGCGCAGTGTCCGTATCGCTGCGACCGAGGTTTCCCGCACCGGATCGTCCACGGCGAGCAGCGCTGCGATGCTGCCATCAATCGCGACGTACACAGGAGATTTCGCCCGGCTTTCGAGCGCCATCGCGGCCTCGGCCAGGGGGGCGACATCGACGCCGCTTACGGCCATGTAGCGACGGCTGCCGACCCGCACACTTCTGCCCTCGACGCTGGCTGACACTCCCATGCCAGCCTCGGCGGAGAAGCCGCTGCTCTCGGGTACGCTGACCGATGCCTCTTCCGCCGCCTGCGCAACAGCAAGCGACAGTGGATGCTCCGAACGGCTCTCCACGGCAGCCACCAGGCGAAGCACGTCCGTCCGCGAGTATGTCTCAACCGGTAACAGGTCCGTGAGGACGGGTTTTCCCTCCGTCAGCGTGCCGGTCTTGTCCAGTGCGACGACCCTGGCATCGCGCAGTCGCTGCAGGGCATCCCCCCGGCGAAACAGGATCCCCAGCTCCGCACCCTTGCCGGTACCGACCATGATGGACGTCGGTGTCGCCAGGCCCATGGCACAGGGGCAGGCAATAATCAGGACGGACACGGCATTGACCAGGGCAAACGTCAGCGCGGGTGCCGGTCCCGCGAGTAGCCAGACAGCAAAAGTGACGCCTGCGACCGCCATGACGGCGGGGACGAACCAGAGTGTGACGCGATCGACCAGCGCCTGTATCGGCAACTTGCTTCCCTGGGCCTCCTCTACCATGCTGATGATCCTGGCGAGCACGGTATCGCCGCCGACGGCGGTCACGCGAAACGTGAAAGCGCCCGACTGATTCACGGTGCTGCCGACCACCGCGCTACCGGGCGTTTTCCTGACCGGTACAGCCTCGCCGGTGATCATGGATTCATCGACATAGCTCTCGCCCGCGCTGACCTCGCCATCTACCGGAATGCGTTCGCCCGGTCGAACGTCGATGCAATCCCCGGTGACGACCGCTTCCACCGGGATGTCCTCGCTGCTGCCATGGCGCCTGACGCGGGCGGTCCGCGTCTGCAGCGACAGCAGTCGGGTGATGGCCTGGGACGTCCGGCCACGGGCGCGTGCCTCGAGAAAACGACCCAGCAGAATCAGCGTCACGATGACGGCGGCCGCCTCGTAGTACACGTTGACCGTGCCCTCCGGCAGCAGCGACGGCGCAAAGGTCGCAATGACCGAGTAACTGAAGGCGGCCAGCGTGCCCACGGCGACCAGCGAATTCATATCGGGCGCCAGGCGCAGGAGCGCAGGAATGCCTGCGCGATAAAAGATCCGTCCCGGGAAGACCAGCACAAGCGTTGTCAGCAGAAACTGCAGGTACCAGCTCCACTGCAGGCCGATAGTCTGCTGAATCGCCGTATGCACGGCGGGAATCAGATGCGACCCCATTTCCAGCAGGAACACGGGGGCCGTCAACGCCGCTGCGAGGCGGGTCTGCGCGCCGATCGCCCGGCGCTCCTCATCCACCTGCTGGCCACGCTGCTCTCTCTGCTGTCTGTCCGGGCGCGTGTGACGCCGAGCCGTATAGCCGGCGCCGCGCACTGCGTTGACCAGGTCGTCCGCACCGGCATTGCCTGCCACCGTCGCCTGCCCGGTCGCGAGATTGACCGCGGCCCGTTCCGCACCGGGTACCGACAGCAGCGCCTGCTCCACGCGGCCGACGCAGGAGGCGCAGTGCATGCCCTCAATGGAAAGCCGGGTATCCGGCGCCGTATCGGTGGCTTCGTGATCCGGTATGGCTGCGTTCATGGCAGGGCACCGGGCACCGTCAGGGCCCCCAGCGAATGAACTCCCGCAGCTGCTGTTCCCCGACAATCACCCAGCCCGGCGCCGGTTCGCCCTCGCCGGCAGGCGCCAGGTGGGGGTGGCGGGCAATGACCTCATCGAGCACCTGTTCCTGCTCCTCGCTGATGTCGACCAGCAGGACGTGCCGGTTATTGCGTATCGTTTCCTCGAAACGCTTGAAGCGACGGTTCTTCTCCTGGAAGCCGAGAAAGCCACCCTCCCAGGTGCAGAAGCCCAGGATCACCAGCGCCAGAAAAACAAACGGGGTCCAGCCGACCGTCTCGGCCCAGCCCATGAGTAATGTGACAGCAATCACCAGCACCGCACCGCACAGGCCGATGCCCAGTCCCCACAGGCCGCTGTTGACCACATCCGTTTTCAGGAAGTCGGCGACGGGGTGCAGGTGGTGCTTCTCGAGGTCGGAATCGCTGTTGCTGAGAATGTGTATCTGGGGCAGTGTGATCCCGTTTTCCTGGAGCTCGCGCTCGACGGTTGCCAGCTCGTCCAGGTTGTCGCTGATAAAATAGTGTCGCTTCATACACGGGCCCCTGTTCCGGGTCGCGAACGCAGTCCTTGCTGCGGCGTAGTATAAACAGGATAGACAACCGGCAGGGCACCTACAAGGTCACACCGGTGGCTTCGGGTTTGACCTTGCGCGCGGTCTTCGCGACAGTGTGGGTTTACATGCATGATGAGGGATGTATCTCATGAGAGCAGAGACCGTCGACGATCTGGTCGCCTGGACTCGCGACACCCACGGTTATCTTGCCCGCAGACTGCAGCAGAATGCGGATCAACAGAGCCGCACCCGCGCCGAACTCCTGATGCGCTACCTCGCGGATCACGAGGCCGCACTGGAGACAATGGTCGGCGAGTATGAAGGCCGTGCGGATTTCGGCACCCTGGGCACCTGGGTGTATGACTATGTCACGGAGAATCCGGTCACAATCGAAAGCATCGAGGAAAGTGCGAACCGGGATGTCGACCTCGAGGAAATCAATGCCACTATTTTTGCCGTGCATTCCCAGTTGATCGAGCTCTACCGCTATCTGCTGGGCCGGGCAGACACGCCCGAGGTGCGCGATCTTGTCAGTGAGCTGCTGGCGCTGGAAAAGCACGAAGCGATGCGGCTGGCGCAGCAGGTCAACCGGCTTTCGGATATGTAATAAGTTGTATATCGACCCCTCGCTGTTGCCCGCCTGGCTGCCTGTCACCGTTCTTGTGCTCATGCTGCCCTGGCTTTCCTGTGCCGCCTGGTATGCCCCGTGGTCGGCGCTGCGCGAGACGCCGACGCGTGTCCATCTGGTCGCCGGCGGCGGCGTCGCCTGCTTGCTCCTGTGGCTCATGAACGTGCGCGGTATTGATGGGCTGGTCTTTCATCTTCTGGGCATGACTACGCTGACCCTGATGCTGGGCTGGAGCCTGGCGACGCTGGCGGGAACGGTGGTGCTGCTTGTCGCCGTGGTTGTCCGGGACACCCCACTCGCCGGACTGCCGCCGGCGTGGGTCTTTACTGTCGGGCTTCCGGCAACGGTTTCCTGGAGCCTGGGCCGCCTTCTCTATCGGCCGCGACTGCGCAATCCCTTCGTCTTCATTTTCGGTGCCGGGTTTGCGGGGGGCGCGCTGGTGGTCCTCGTCGACACCGTGCTGGCGCTGGGCCTGTTCAGCGCGGTGGGCCTGGACGCGTGGACGGCGCGCGCGCTGGACATGTTCCCCCTGTTGCTGCTGGTCATGTTCTCGGAAGGTTTTGTCAACGGCATGTGCGTGGCCGCCCTGGCCATATTCCATCCGTCATGGATGAAAACCCTCGACGAGGCGTTCTATTTCGGGGAGTGAACGGTATGTTTTTGCGGTATGCCCGGCCAGGGCTGCAGTCGTCTGCAACAGCCGGCTTTCGCCGAGTGGATCATTCCAGCCTGATTTCCAGTGTGTCGCCCCGGAACCCTATTACATCGCCGGCGACGATTTTCTTGCGCCGCTGGGTCTCGATAGCACCATTGACGGTGACCTGGCCGTCGCCGATGAGCAGCTTGGCTTCGCCACCGGTGGTCGTCAGCCCCTCGAATTTCAGTATCTTGTACAGCTCAACGGGCTCTCTGCTGATGGTGACGGTCTTCATGGGGCTATACCTGCTTCAGTGATCATTCTGCGGGGGTGCCTCGCGCCACACCTTCATGCCTGCGCGCACGCGGCACAGCATACCGCATCCCCGCCGCCGCGGGGCCGTTCATCTGCACGAGCGGGGCGCAGGTGAAGGCAGAGCGCCCCATCCTGTCGTACACTGATGCGTAACAGTCACCACGAGACGGATATGACCATGAATACCCGGGATCTCCTTGACCATCTACTCGGCGGCGGTTCCACATCGGGTGACAGCCGCGAGGGCGGCAGGCAGGGCGTCTCCGGTGCAGAACTGCTGTCCGGTGTACTGTCCGGGCGGGGTAAAAGTGCGCTGGCGGGCGGCGCCCTGGGTTTCCTGCTCGGCAACCGGAAAGCGCGCCGGATGGGCGGCAAGCTTGCCGTCTACGGTGGCATGGCCGCTCTGGGCGTGATGGCATACAGGGCCTACGGCAACTGGCAGCAACAGC
Organism: Chromatocurvus sp.; assembly: GCA_041685155.1. Classification (GTDB taxonomy): domain Bacteria; phylum Pseudomonadota; class Gammaproteobacteria; order Pseudomonadales; family Halieaceae; genus Chromatocurvus. The sequence goes on along the minus strand of JAWLGG010000085.1, from coordinate 1,663 downwards.
AGGGCACGGCAACGGGCGCCGAGCCGGTGACGGTGGATCGGCTGAGCGGTCCGGTGGTCGAGGAACACGGTCACGCCATCCTGCGGGCGCTTATCGGTGCCGCGAAAGCCGATGGGCATGTCGATGACCGCGAGCGCGAGATGATCGACGAGGAGGTGGCGCGCCTTAGAGGTGACGGCGAACTGCAGCGCTGGTTCGATGCAGAGTTGCGCAAGCCCCTCGATCCTGCAGAGATCGCGAGCTCGGCGAGCACTCCGGAGATGGCGGCGGAGATGTACCTCATCAGTACGCTGGTCGTCGATGAGCAGAATTTCATGGAAAAGAGCTATCTGGAGGAACTGGCGCGACAGCTGCAGCTGGATCAGTCGCTGGTCGCTGAGCTTGAGACGCAGGCTAGTGAGCCACGCGGTAAGTTCGGACGGGAGCCCTGTCAGGTAAACGCCAGGGGCGATGTGCGGTCGGTTTAATGTATCGAGCACCCCCGGCCTCGGCGACTTGCTGAGGATGCTCGGCGTGAGTGCGTCCCCTCCGGAGGCGCTGAACGTGGCACCGACAGAATCGGTGCCGCTGGTTCGCGCCCCTGGCGACTGCCAGCCGGCGCGCTGGTGGCTGACGCCGCGCTGGTCCGACGGACCCACGCAGAAATATGCGATGTTCAATGCCCGCAGCGAGACCCTGTCCAGCAGCCGCGCCTACCGTGAGCCCTTCGCCCGCCAGCGCGGGGTCGTGCCCATGTCGTCATTTATCGAGTGGCGCCAGGAGGGCGGGCACAAGCAGCCCTGGCGCATCAGCAGTGCCAGCGAGGCCCTTGCCGTTGCCGCACTCTGGGATGTCTGGACGCCGACACAGGGCGAGCCACTGCTGAGCTGTACCCTGGTGACCACGGAGGCCGCGCCCGCCTTCCGGCACTGGCATTCGCGGATGCCGGTCCTGCTCACGCCCGAGGAGGCGCGGCGCTGGCTGGAGAACGAGCAGCCGGTCGCGCCCGACGACGCGCTGTTCCGGCCTTCACTCAAGTTCGACTGGCAACTCGTGCCCATTGACCGGCGCGCTGGCAATGCGCGCAACAAACAGCCGGAGGATCAGGCGGCACGCGGTGACACGATCACGCTGCGGACTGACGATGACGGCGACGGGGTTTCTCACGGCACCTGACTCTGATAATTTCAACTTTGGCGGCCGAGAGGCCAATCACGAGAGGAAAGACCATGGACTTACTGGAAATCGGTGCAGAATTGCTGTCGCAGAAACTCGGGCTTGCAGTGGATAGGGAGACCATTGGCAATGCGCTGCAGGGACTTGTCGGCGACGGCAGCGGTGGCGTGGATGTCGCGGGACTGGCGGGGAAGTTCGCCAGCAGCGGCGGGATTGGCGACGCGCTCAAGACGTGGCTGGGCGATGGCGAGAACGCGCCCATCTCTGCACAGTCGATCCTCGATGCACTGGGCCGCGGCGAGGTGGCGAACTTTGCGGACAGGGTGGGCACCGACACCGAGACCGCCGCCGCCGGGCTGTCCGACGTGCTGCCTCAGCTCCTTGACAAGGCCAGCTCCGGCGGCGACCTGCTGGCGTCATTCGGCGGCGCCAGTGGCCTCATGGGCATGGCGAAGTCCTTTCTGCGATGATGGGGTCAGGTCCGGGGCCAGGTCCCGGACCGGACCCC
>JAWLGG010000084.1:0-8809 GCA_041685155.1 Chromatocurvus sp. | reverse complement strand
GCTCGATGGACTCGAACAGGGCCTGGAAGTTGCCTTCGCCAAAGCCGTCGTTACCCTTGCGCTGGATGAACTCGAAGAAGATCGGCCCGATCACCGTGGTCGAGAAGATCTGCAGGAGATAACCGCCACCCTGCTCCTCGCCGCCGTCTATCAGTATCTGGCGCTGCCGCAGGGCCTCGACATCCTCACCATGCCCGGGCAGCCGCTCGTCTATGAGATCGAAGTAGGTATCCGGCGTCTCCTGCAGCGCCAGTCCCCGCGCCGTGAGCGCGTCAACGGAAGCGTAGATGTCGTCGCAGCCCAGGGCGATATGCTGGATGCCTTCGCCATTGTACTCGTCGAGGTACTCCGCAATCTGCGACTTGTCGTCGGAGGACTCGTTGATGGGAATGCGGATCTTGCCGCAGGGGCTGGTCAGCGCGCGACTCAGCAGGCCGGTCTTCTTGCCCTCGATATTGAAGAAGCGGATCTCGCGGAAATTGAACAGCTTCTCGTAGAAGCCCGCCCACTTGTCCATGTTGCCGCGCTGCACGTTGTGGGTCAGGTGGTCGATGTAGGTGAGGCCGGTGCCCGCGCTGGCATCCGCGGATGTCTGCGGCAGCGGCTCGAAGTCCACATCGTAGATGGTGCGATCGCCGTAGCGATCCACCAGATACAGGCGACTGCCACCGATTCCCTCGATCGCCGGGATATTCAGCTCCATGGGCCCCACGGGCTCACGGATCACCGTGGCACCCAGTTCCTCGGCCCGCTTCAGCGCCGCGCGCGCATCCTTGACCCGGAACGCCATGGCGCAGGCGCAGGGGCCGTGCTCCCGGGCGAAGGCCTGGGCAAAGCTGTCCGGCTCGGCGTTGACGATAAAGTTGATGTCGCCCTGGCGATGCAGGGTGACATTCTTTGTGCGATGGTGCGCCACGGCGGGGAAGCCCATGCGCGTGAACAGGTCGCGCAACAGCTCAGGATCCGGCGCGGCATACTCGACAAACTCAAAGCCGTCCGTGCCCATCGGGTTCTCTATCTGGTCAACCATTGCCTGTCTCCTTGTCTGCGAGACAACCATGGTAGGCGCGATGTCGCGGGTTATGCTGCCAGATTACCCGCCTTGCGGGGCTGATTTGGGCTAGTATTCCACGGTTAACCACGTATTCGGCACTACATTCCGAAAAGCCGCACCCACATCAAAGGTCAATCCGCGTTGTCCGCTTTACCGTGCGCAGGGTAAAACTGGACGAGGCGGCATCCACCCAGGGGCTGTTGAGGAGTTGCTGGGTCAGGAAACGCTCGTAGTCCTCGACATCCCGCACCATCACCAGCAGCGTGTAGTCGTGGTTGCCGGACACGGCATAGCACGCCATCACCTCCGGCGCCCGCGCGATCATGTCCTCGAACTCCACGCGCGAGGTGTCGTTGTGATGCGCCAGCTTGACGTTGCAGATCACACTGACCCGCATCCCGACACTGGCCGGCGACAACAACGCTACCCGCCCCTCAATGACGCCCCCTTCCTCCAGCGCCTGAATACGGCGCCAGACGGACGAGCTTGAGCTGCCAACCCGCTCCGCAATCTCCTGGTGCGTGAGCTGACTGTTCTCTTGCAGCAAATTGAGTATGGCGCGGTCAGTACGATCGAGTTTCATGGCATGCCCCGTTTCACGGGGCCGGGTCAGGATGGCTACTTGTGCAGGGCTGGATGTCAGGTAGCTGGTGCGGGCAGAGGGCTGACGAGACCATCGGCCGCATGGATGCGGCCGATGAGCCGCCACGGATGGCTTCACGGCGTGTCTCGACAGTCCTCTGCCCGCACCAGCTACCGGACTACGAAGCGCTTTACTACTGCACAGGCGGCCATACGGACCCGGCCTCTAAAAGGCACTATGTTACACCGTAGACCTGTTTCGCATGCTCCGCGGAGATGAAGCCGTCGAGGATATCTTCGCGCACGTGCTTGGGGTCACGTGCTGAGGGATCGCCGTAACCACCGCCGCCACCGGTGATGGACGTGATGACAGTGCCGGCGGGCAGCTTGATGTCGTTGGCCTTGAGGCGCTCCATGGGTTCTTCGCCGGGCCGCTGGATGCGCACCAGGGGCGGCTTGCCGGAGCCGCCGCCGAGCAGTCCCCAGGCGGGGGTATCGGAGCGCTCGAACCATAGCCAGAGGGCGGAGTCCGACTCCACGAGGTACTCGCGCAGGGTGCCATTGCCGCCGCGGTACTGGCCGTCACCGCCGGAGTCCTGTCGGATGCCGTAGCGCAGGATGCGCAGCGGGTACTTGCTCTCGAAGATCTCGATGGGAAGATCCTTGAAGCTGCCGTTGACGTTGTTGATCAGTGAGTTGGCGCCGTCGCCACCGTCGAAGGCACCCCAGCCGCCGGTGGTCGGCTCGATCATCAGGTAGAACTCGTCGTTGTTGCGCGGGTCCTGGCCGGCAATGGTAATGACCATGGAATCGCCGTAATGGGCGCCGGCGGCGCGATCCGGCATCACCGGCGCCAGCGCCTTGACGATCAGGTCGATCAGCAGGCCGAGGGGCGTGAAGTACCAGCCGCAGGGCGCCGGTTCCTGCGCGTGAAAGATCGACTTCTCCGGCGCCTTGACGTCGAGTGCCCGGAAGGAGCCGCCATTGGGTGACTCGCCGGAGCAGATCAGCAGCTTGTAGGCGACCCGCGCCGCGGCCACTGTCTGGGTGAGGCCGCAGTTGACGGGCCCCGCCGCCTGCTCCGCCGAGCCGGCAAGGTCCAGCGTCATGCTGTCGCCGCTGATCGTCACGCGAAGGCGCACTGGAATCGGCCCGTTGCCCAGGCCGTCGCTGTCGATGGTGCCCTCGGCGCTGTAGTCGCCGTCGGGAAGCCTGGCAATCTCCTCGCGCTCGCGGGCCTCGGTCTGCTTGTAGATCTCGTCGCGGGCGGCACGGATGGTCTCGGCGCCGAAGCGGTCGAACAGCGACTGCAGCCGCTTCTCACCGGTCCTGCCCGCGGCAATCTGCGCATTCAGGTCGCCGATGGTGGCGTCGCCAAAGCGACTGTTCAGGCGCAGCAGTTCGATGACGTCGTCCCGCGGAGTGCCGCCGTCATACAGCCGCGTCGGCCCCCAGCGCGTGCCTTCCTGGTAGATTTCGTGGGAGTCCACGGGCGTTCCGGGGTCCTTGGCGCCGACGTCCAGCCAGTGCGCCCGCGACGCGGCAAAGCCGACTCTCTCACCCTGCCAGAAAATCGGCATGATGATAGTGGAGTCGTTCAGGTGGGTGCCCGTCATGTACGAGTCGTTCATGTAGTAGACGTCGCCCTCGCGGAAGTAATCCCAGCCATAGCGCTCGGCCATGATCTTCACGCAGATCTCCAGGTTGCCGAGAAACAGGGGCAGGCCCAGCGACTGGCCAAGAACCTCGCCCTGTTCGTCAATCAAGGCAACGGAGCAGTCCTTGCCCTCGTAGATGACCGGGGTGAATGCGCTGCGTATCAGCGTTGCATTCATGTCGCTGGCAATGGACACAAACGCATTGCGGATGATTTCCGTGGTGATCGGATCCACGTTGCTCATGCCGTGCCTCCCCGGGTCAGGATAATGTTGCTGTCATCGTCCACGCTGATCTGCCAGCCGTCGGGCACAACGGTCGTCGCGCTCTGTTCCTCGATAATGGCCGGGCCCGCCCCGCGGTAGCCCGGTGCCATCCTGTCCCGCAACAGGACGGGCGCCGGGCTGCGCGCGCCGCGGAACACCGCCTGTCGCTCTCCGCCGACCGCGTCACCGCCATCCCCGCTGACGACGTGGGGGTGCTCGCTGTACTTGCCGATCTCGCCGATGGCGGCCACCCGCAGGTTGACGAACTCGATCGGCGCACCGGGGCTGGAATGGCCGTAGCGCTGGCGATGCGCACCATGGAAGGCCTCCGCCAGCGCCGCCATGTCGAGGCTCGCGGGCAGGGGCAGGTTGATCGTGTACTCCTGCCCCGTATAGCGCATGTCGGCCGAGCGCTGGAAGGAGACACGCTCATTCGGGATACCCTCCTGCACCACGGACTCGCGCCCCTCACCTTCCAGCGCGGTGAACTGCGTCTCGAGCTCCTCCGGGTCGACGCCTTCGGCTGCACGGAAGAAGCTTGTCGTCAGGTCGTGGCGAAGATCGGTCTGCAGCATGCCCCAGGCGGAGAACGTGCCGGGGAAGCGGGGAATCAGCACCTCGCCGATATCCAGCTCCTCCGCCAGGAAAACCGCCGCCATGGGGCCGGCGCCACCGAAGGCCACCAGCGTGAAGTCCCGGGGATCCACCCCTTCCTTGACGGTGATGGTGCGCATGGCATCGGCCATCGCGGCGTTGGAGATCGCCAGGATACCCTCGGCGAAGGCGACCGCCTCCATGCCCGCCTGATGCGCCAGGCCCTCTATCGCAGCGGCGGCCGCGTCCGCATCCAGGGACATCTCGCCGCTGAGCAGGGATGCCGCACCCAGGCGGCCGAGGTAGAGATTGGCGTCGGTGACCGTCGGCTGCGTACCGCCATTGCCATAGCAGGCAGGACCGGGGACCGAACCCGCACTGTGCGGCCCCACGCGAACCGCCTCGTTGTCCATCCAGGCGATGGAGCCACCGCCGGTGCCGATGGTCTGGATGTCCACGATGGACATGAGCAGGGGCAGGCCCTCGAGCTCGGTCTCGAGTGTTGTGCTCGCCTCGCCACTGACCACGAGACTGAGGTCGAAGGATGTGCCGCCCATATCGACGCAGAGCAGGTTCGGCCTGCCGCAGCGCTGCGACAGCGCCGCTCCCGCTATGGTGCCGCCAACCGGCCCGGAGAGCAGCGTGTACACCGGCTTCTCCCGCGCGGTATCCGCGGTGGTCACGCCACCGCTGGACTGCATGATGTGCACACCCGCCTGCATGCCACGAGCCCGCAGCTCGTCCTGCAGGCTGAGCAGGTAGCGCTCGACGACCGGCGCCACATAGGCATTCATTACCGCCGAGGAGGCGCGCTCGTATTCGCGCCACTCCCGCGCGATGTCGTGCGAAAGCGATACCGAGACGTCGGGCAGCGCGGCCTTGAGGATCTCCCTTGCACGCAGCTCGTGTGCCGGGTAGGCATAGCTGTGCAGCAGGCAGACCGCCACCGCGTTGATGCCCTCGGCCTTGACCTTGTCGATGATTGGCGCGAAGTCCGCCTCGTTCAGCGGCTCGATCTCACTGCCGTCCCAGGCCAGGCGCCCGCGCACCTCGTGCACATCGCGACGGGGCACGAGCTGGGCGGGCTTGCGATAGCACAGGTCGTAGAGGCTGTTGCGGTTGCCGCGGGCAATGACGTAGCTGTCGCCAGCACCGGCCGTGGCGACCAGCAGGACGCGCTCGCCGCGGCGCTCCAGGAAGGCGTTGAGCCCGACCGTGGTGCCGTGAACAAAGTACTCGATGTCCGCGGGATCCGGTATGACGGCGCAGATGCCATTGAGGACGCCCAGCGCCGGGTTCTCCCGGGTCGTGGGGACCTTGTTGACAAAAACGGGGCCATCCGAGGGCTCGATGACGATATCCGTGAAGGTGCCGCCAATGTCTGCCGATACGTGATATTTAGTCATGATCAGAAGTTATACCGAAGTCGCAGGTTCCAGATACGGCCGGGCGCCCGTGCGGAGAAACCGCCAGAGACCCACTCCGAGTTGTATTCCTCATCCAGCGCATTCTGCAGCTGCCAGAGCAGCGACCACCTGTCGTTGGCCTCGGTCACGCCGAGTCGCACGCTGAGAAAATCCAGGGCATCGCGCTCAGTAGAATTCTGCACATCCCAGAACTGGCTGCCGCGGCGTTCGAAATCGACGCGGGCAAAGGCATTGAGATTGGCCATGGGCAGGGGCACCTCGTACTGGCCGCCAATATTGAATGTCGTCTCCGCGATATACGGCGCATCATTGCCTTCAAGGGAGGGGTCGACAATGTACTCCTTGATCTCGCTGTCGGTGTAACCGGCCGAGGCATACAGGTCGAGATTCTCGGTGGCGCGCAGGTTGAGCGCCAGTTCGCCGCCGTAAAGCTGCACTTCATCGATATTGGTCAGGATCTGCGCACTCACCTCGCCGATGAACGAGAAGAACTGCTGGCCCTCGACCTCGGTGGCAAACGCGGCGGCAATCACCCGCAGCCGGTCGTCAAGGAACATGCCCTTATAGCCGACTTCGAAGGACTCCGACTCCTCCTGGTCGACCACGTCGCGGATACCGTTCAGGCCGACTGCTTCGGCGACATCGGAAATACCGTTCTGGTTGAACTGGCCGCTGCGAAACCCGCGTCCCCAGGTGGCGTAAAGGCTGTGCGCCTCCGAGGGCTTGTAGCGCAGCGTGACCTTGGGCTGCACCATGTCGAAGGTCTCCTTGTTGCGCGCGCCGGGTGCGCCAGCGGGGAACTGCAGGGGGGAGACGTCCTGCACACGCTCCTCCTCATCGTAGCGCAGCGCCAGGGACAGCTCGAAGTCCTCGCGCAGGTCCATGTTGGCCTGCCCGAAAACGGCCCGTGCGGTATTGCTGTTGTCGTCCGCCAGGAACGATGTGGTCGGGTTGCGCGGGTCGGCCGTCGGCTCGCGCTCGATGCGTATGATGCCCTGGCCGGTATCCACGCCGGTGGCGAGGGACACGAAGCGGTCCCACTCGAGGTAATAGGCGCCCACCTCCCAGCGGAAGCTCTGGTCATCCGGCGAGCGGAAGCGCAGCTCCTGGCTCCAGGCCTCGATGTCGAAGAAGCCTGCCTGGGTGCCGTCATTGCCGAACAGCTCCGGCGGACTCATCGCGGCGGTGTAGGGAAACTGGTCCGAGTCCGACCATTCCTCGAGGTCCGTGTAGCTGATGGTGGACGTCAGCGTGCCGACGTCCGTGACCCAGTCGACCTTGAGGGCAAAGTCGTCCATGTCGCGCTCGCCGTAGTCGACGTTGTTGTCGCGCACGGGCAGCACGTTGTTCGCATCGATGGGACCGGTGTCGGTGCCGAAGCCGATCGCCGTGATGTTGTCGTCGGCGAGATCGACTCCCTGGAACTGGAAGCCGATCCCGCGGCCCTTGTGGCGGGAAATATTGGCGCGAAAATCCAGCGAGAGGCTGTCTGTGGGTTCGTAGATCAGGCGGCCGCGCAGCGTGCTGTCCTCGAAGCGGTCGGCCTTTTCCTGTCGTGTGATGTTGTAGAGGTAGCCGTCGCGGTCGATGTGCTTGCCCGAGATCTGCCCGTACAGGCGATCCTTGATGATGGCGCCACCGAAGGAGCCTTCAATGGCGTACTCATCCCCGGCACCGGTGCCCAGCGTCACATAGCCATCGCTCTCGTTGGTCGGGCGTTTCGTGTTGATGATGATGGCGCCTCCCGTTGCGTTGCGGCCGTAGATCGCGCCCTGCGGGCCCTTGACCACTTCCACGCTCTCGACGTCGAACAGCTCCTGGCGGAACTGGATACCGCTGAACTGCAGCACCCCGTCGACGATTGTCGCCACAGGCGCCTCGCCGTTGCGCACCTGGGTCAGACCGCGGATGCTGAGAAAGCTCGTGCCGATTCCCTGGGACGTGGCCAGGGTCACGTTGGGCGTCAGGGCAACGAAATCCTCCATGCGCTGCACGTTGGCATCCTGAAGGGCTTCGGCGGTGAATGCCGTTACAGCGTAGGGCGCATCCTGAAGGCTTTCGTCGCGACGCCGCGCCGTCACAGTGACCTCCTCCAGAACCATGGCACCCTGCGACGAGCCGGTCTGAGCCACGGCCGGCAGGGCCATGCCGGCGGCCAGGACCGGCAGAGCGTAATACGACAAACGGATTGAGTCAGGTTTCTTCATTGCTTTGCCCCAGTTGGCGATATCGCCTGTTGTTCGTTACTGACTGTGCCTGCAGATTGGTAGCCGGGGGCTTGTTGGCGCCCCACAACAAAAGTGGTTTAAATTTTTAAGTATGTCAACTATTTTTGACAAAGGCCTGCGGCACGCTACACTGTGGCCGTCGACAGCGGGGAAGCACCGGTGGAAAAAAACAGAAACTCGATGATGCAGCGCTCGCTGGGTGGGCTGCTCAGGGCAAAGCGCCTGGCCAAGGGGCTGACGCTGCAGGAAGTCGCCGAGAAGGCCGAGCTGTCCGCCGCCTTCCTGTCGCAGGCAGAGCGTGGCAAGGCGACGCCCTCCATCGTGTCGCTGGTCAATATCGCACGCGCCCTCGACACCGACATCCACTACTTCATTTCCCCGCCCTCGCCCGCCGACCTGGTGAGCAAGGGCGACGATCCCCGGTACCTGAATCTCGATTCACCCATCCGCTATCGCGTGCTCAATGCGTCCATCCCCAATCAGCAGATGAGCGCGCTGCTCATGGAGGTACCCCCCGGCGTGGAACTCCCCGCAGTCCACCGGGAGCAGGGAGAGGACATCTTCTACATACTGAAAGGGCGCGTGGAGCAGACTATCGGGGATCGCACTTTCAACCTGAAGGCGGGCGACTGCGTGCACATGAATACCCAGCTCGATCACAACGTAGTCAACAAGAGCCGCGGGGTGGCAACTATCCTGTGGGTCGGCACGCCCGTACTGCTCCCTTCCGCCCCACCGGAAAGCGACCGGTAGGGCGCGACCCGGCTGCCGTGTCGTTCCTCGATGTCATCACGGCTATCGGCAGTTTCGAGATAGCGCTGCTGGATGACAAGGCGCCCGGCACCTGCGCCTATTTCCGGCAGCTGGCAGAGCAGGGCGCGTTCCAGAATGGCAGCATCTTTCGCGTCGTATCCAGGGAGCGGCATGCATCACTCGAAGCCACACCCATTGATGTGGTGCAGGTAGGTACCCGCCTGGGCTTCTCCGAACTGCGCCGCAGCG
>JAWLGG010000083.1:0-8882 GCA_041685155.1 Chromatocurvus sp. | reverse complement strand
TTTTTGGGGGACTGGTCCGGCACCCGGTCCCGGACCGGACCCCAAAAGATAAGCATGAAGCTCGTCGTCCAGATTCCCTGCCTTAACGAGGCGCTGACGCTGCCGCAGACCATCGCTGATATCCCGCGCGAGCTGCCCGGGATCGCGTCCGTGGAAATACTGGTGATTGACGATGGCAGCACTGACGGGACCGCCCGGGTCGCGCGCGACTGCGGCGCTGATCACGTTATCAGTCACCGGCGTAATCGTGGCCTCGCCGCCAGTTTTCGCACGGGTATCGAATACGCGCTGCGCGCCGGGGCCGACGTCATCGTCAACACCGATGGCGACAACCAGTACTGCGGTGCAGATATCGCGCTCCTGCTGCCGCCCCTGCTTTCCGGTCAGTGCGACATTGTCATTGGCGACAGGCAGGTTGCCCGGCAGCCGGACTGTGGCTGGCTGCACGCGTGCCTGCATCGGCTGGGCAGCGCCGTGGTCAGTTTCCTGTCGGGCACCCGGGTCGCGGACGCGGTCTCCGGGTTTCGCGCAATGACGCGTGATGCGGCACTGGGATTGAACATTCTGTCCCACTTCAGCTACACCACGGAAATGATCATCCAGGCGGGTAATCGGCAGCTGTCGATCATTTCGGTACCTGTGCGCACCAATGCGGTTAACCGCCCGTCCAGGCTGTTTCGCAACACCCCGCACTTCGTCATCCTGCAGGCGGTCACCATTGTGCGCATGTTCGCCATGTACCGGCCCATGCGCTTCTTTTTTACACTTGGGGGCCTGTTGTCGGTCCTGGGGCTGATGCCGATCCTGCGCTTCCTCGCCCTGTATCTTGCCGGGGAGGGAGATGGCCACCTGCAGTCGCTCGTCCTCGGTGGCGTCGCGCTGACATTCGGCATCATTCTTTTCGTGACCGGCATCCTGGCCGATCTCGTGTCGCAGAACCGCAAGCTGCAGGAAATGTCGCTGGAGACCCTCAGGCGGATCGAGTTCGGGAACGGGACACGAGAACATCCCAGGACAGCATGGCAAGAAACAGCGACGCCGGCACCAGATGCAGCGCAATCCGGCCCGATGAGCTGAAATGTATCGCCCCATAGCTGTGGCGGGTAAACAGAAACAGTGCGAGATAGAGGCCGACGGCGGTGGCCATCGCCACGGCGGGTACGGCGAGCGCACTCTGATGCCGGCATGCGGCAACCAGCCCGAACGGCAGGCACGCGGCGATGAACACCAGCAGATGCCAGCTCTCGGTGGCGGCCAGGTGCTCCAGCAGGCGCGGCAGGGCACCGGGCCGGTAACCGAGTGCGAGTTCGCCCAGCGTATGCCCCGCAACCGCCCAGTCCTGTGGCAGCACAAACAGGACGGCAAGGCCCGCGAGGAACCCTGTCAGCAGCAGGGCGGTCGCTATGCGAGGCGGCGCCAGTGCGACAATGAATCCCGGTACCAGGGTCAATGCCCAGAACAGCCCCTCGTTCTTGATGCCCGTGCACAGGAGCCCCAGCACCAGTGTCAGCAGGAGCATCCCCGAACGTCGCTCCCGGTTCCACAGGTGCAGGGATACCAGCGCGCCTGCGTAGCAGACACCGAGCAGCAGATCCGCGGTACCGGCCAGCGCCAGGTGAATGTTGAGCAGGGGCAGGGACAGCGCCAGATAGCTGAACACCGCGGCGGTGAAGACGGGCACGTGGCAGCATCTCCCGGCGCCGTAGAGGATGGCGGCCAGCGAGACCGGCAGCAGCAGCGCGGGCAGATTCACCAGGCTCTCGCTCCAGCGGTCAATGGCCAGCGCGGCCCAGACCTGCAGCAGCGGTAGCGTTATCGGGTAATCTGGATGGTGGTCGGTGTAGGCCAGCGGTGACTCCTGTTGCAGCCACTGCCCGTTATCGAGAAACGGGATGAGCTCACTATGCGCAAACCAGACCTTTGCCTTGGTCGCCCAGTGCATGGTTGCGTCCCATGCGAACATCGGGCGATGCACCATCTCGTAGCCGAGCAGGAACATCCGCGTCGCCACGAGCGCCCCGATCAGCGCCAGCACGGCGATTTGCGGTGTCGTTAACGGCACACTCACTGCGCTGGGCGCGATGGCCACGTGCTCGGGCCGGTTGCCGGCGTAAAATCGCTGCAGCAGCGCTGCGAGCAACGCAGTGATTGCGGCAACGGCGATAAAGGGTCCGGGGGTCAGTCCCAGACCAAGGGCATCGGGGATGCGCAGCGCCAGTGTCGCCACCAGCAGACCGAGTATCTGGCCATAGCCTGCGATCAATACAGCCCTGCAAGCCATGGCGCGCGATATCAGGAAGCTGGCACCCAACAGGCCGGCTACCAGCGGCAGGGCCACTATGCAGAACGTCTGCATTGCGCCCATCTACAGCACCTGAAACAGGGTGCCGTGGGCATCGCCTGTCACCGGCCTGACCGGCAGGAAAACGGCATCGGACACTCTCAGCGCCCGGCGCTGCACATCAATGGCGGTCCTGGCAGGAGGCACCAGGAGAATGAAATCCCCCGTCTGCAGATGCTGCCGCCCGGGCAATTCCTGTCGTCGATTCCAATAGGCATTGAGGGGCATGAGGTAGTAGGCGCTGCGCATCCCGAAATAGTCGTTGTCACTGACCACGAACACGCGGGAGGCGCCGTCATCCGGTACCGCGGCGCGAACTTTCTCCGCCAGTTCGAGCATGCCGCTGTCCTGCCCGCGGCGACCTTTCTCCGCGTCACTTCTGCCCGCGAGTGTGGCGCGGGAGGTTTCGTGCTGCTGCAGCAGACGGTGCATCCAGAGCAGGTCCAGCGCCACCCAGCCGGCGAGGAACAGGGCACCGATGACGGGCAGGGTGGGAGCTGTGCGACGCGCCAGGCGCAGGGCAGCGTAGCTCAGGACAGAGAGTAACAGCCACAGGGATACGGCCAGCGCAGGCTGCAGGAGGCTCTGCCCCGGCCATCCCGCGCGGTAGGCGTTGACAGAAAGCAGCGACCAGTCGGGTGTTCGCGTCCAGTGCCAGAGCAGGCTGCGCAGGGCGGCGCCCGGCGTCAGCTGCTGCAGGCTCGCCCCAGCAATGGTCAGCTGCGAACCGGGTGGCCCCGATGCCAGAAGTTCCAGCCCGCGGACCTCGCCCTGCCAGTGGCGCTGACCGGCGAGAACGAGCCAGGTGTCTTTGTCGACAAAGGCGATGGGCAGCCGCGGATGGGCATCGCCCTGCGCGGAACGCCAGCGCAGGGCGAGCTGCACATCGTCCCGCCCGGGATTCTCAAGCCGAAGATGCAGCAGCGGAAAATCCGCGGCGTGCAGGGTGCCGGCGTGGAGCACCCGTGTCGCGTTGCCCGTCGCATCGAGCGTCATGGGCGATCGGGCATCCAGGGTGAGCGCCGCCGACGGGGCTCTTTCGCCGTCTGGCTGCAGCGACAGGCAAAAGCCCACAAGCAGGCCAAGCCACAGGACGGTCCCTGCAGTCATCGAGAGCAGGGCGGGCTTCAGAATCGACTGGTCCCTTACCGAACTTACCGCGTGTCCCACGAGTGCCGCTCCAGGTCAGGTGCTTGCGAGGCGCCGGATTTCAATAGCCCCGAGTATGCTGAGCAGGATGGCACCTGACAAGGCGATGTAGACCTGGAGCGGGTCAGGTGACCCTGCGGCGAGACCCAGTACTGCGCCGAACGCCAACGGCGCGGTTGCCATTGATCGCGAGGGTCGGGCTGACTCAACAGCGCCCGGTGCCAGACAGAGGGCGATCTGCACCAGGGTCAGGCCCAGCGCAAGGTAAAGACTTTCCGGCGTGAGCGCATTCGCGGCGTCGATTGCGACAACCAGCAGAGTCAACGTCGCAACGCCGGCCCCCATGATGAGCGGCAGCTGCTGCAGGCGCCCCCTGGCGATCAGTAGGAGACGGAAACCGTGCAGCATGAACAGCGGCAGGACGATCCAGCTGCACCGTGCGAAGGCGTCGAGCGAGGGGTGGAAACGACCGCGGGGTAGCAGCTCGAGCAGGGCGGGCAGCACGAACATCGCCGCTGTCACCAGAGCGCCTCCGAGGAAGAAACTGGCGTTCCAGGTAAAGCGGGTGAATGCGCGGTGTCCTGCGGCCCGGTGCTGTGAGCGCGACAGGGCGGGAAGCGCTGCGCTGCCGACGAATAGCGTGACCTGAAACAGAATCTGGAAAATCTGCACGACAATAGCCACTTCCCCGATCCGCTGCAGCTCATCCGCCAACAGCCGATACAGCACCAGCAGGCCAGGTAGCAGGCAACCGAGAAGAAATGTCGCGAGCCCTATCCAGGCACCGCGAGTGAGCAGCAGGCGCACCACCGCAGTGTCCCAGCGGATCCGCAGTGGTGAAATGTAGCGGTGAAATACCAGTGCGGTGGTCAACAGTGAGAGCCACCAGACCAGGCAGTGCGCTGCTGCCAGCGTCAGCAGTTCGACCCCGGCGTTGGCCAGTAGCAGCGTCGCGGCAACCTCAAGGGTGGTGAATGCGACGGACAGTCGCAGCCAGTACTGCGCGGCCGAGAAGGCCGTGAAGAGCGCCGCGTACCAGCTGCCGAGACTGCGGACCAGAACGCCCTGGGAATAGACCAGCATCAGCGCGCGCAGTCCGGTATCGCTCTCAATCAGAAAGGCCGCGATCCATACGATGGTCATTGCCATGAGCCCGAACAGCACGCGCAGCACGAGTCCCGATCCCATCAGCTGGTCCGCGTCATCGGAAGAGCCTCGCGCCAGGCGGCTGATGACCACTTCGCTGGATCCCCAGGCCGCGAGAGGTATCAGCAGCACGTACCAGTTCTGCGCATAGCTCAGGTAGCCGTAGTGCTCCACCCCGATGATGCTGACCAGGGCAATGATGTAGACCAGGCGAATGAGCAGGTAAAATGCCTTCGCGCCACCGAGATAAGCGCCGTTGCGAAAGCCGGCGCGAAAGGTCGTAGCTCGTCCACGCATGCTGGCCGACGCCGACGCCGACGCCGACGCCGACGCCGCGCCTCCGTCCGGCCCCGCGATAGTCATGGCATGCCGTCCCCGGGTGGTTCGGGATCGAAGTCCAGAGCGACGCCAACGATGAAGTCGCTCAGGTTGGGCTGGGTGCGCCAGTAATCGCGCGTCCTCGCCTGCCACGCCGGGGCATCCAGTGTGCGCAGGTGATCTATAGCGCCCAGCAAGGGTTGCTCCACGCTGTCGCTGTGCACGGTCCACAGCAAGCCCTTCGCGGCCAAGGCGTCGGTGTAGCAGCGACGGTCGCTCGCCGCGGCATAGATCGCCGGGACGCCGAGAGCGCTCGCCTCGCTGGCAAGCGTCGCGCTCTCGCCGACACAGGCGCTGCAGAAGGCCAGCAGATGATGCAGGTGCTGGACAGCGCCGGCGTAGGCGAGATGCTGCAGATCATCCGGCAGCGGGGCCTCGGAGGAAATGATGACCTGCCCGCGCTGTTGCAGCCGCCGTACAACGGCTCGCAGCGTAGTTTCTGGCCAGCCGGCGTAGCCGATGTCGTGATTGGCACTCCAGTCGACGCGGCGGACCAGGAAGGTCTCTGTATCGCGGGCGAGGCCGGCCGCCCGGGCGCATTCGAGGTCCGGCGTGAAGTTCTCGGGGTGCAGGTAGGACAGTTCCTTGCTGCCCGGGAAGCGCCGGGTGCGACCGGGCGCGGTCGGTCCGTCATAGGACTCGGGCACATAGAGACGGGAAAGGAATGGCAGGCTGAGTGCGTTCTGCAGGGGCGCGCGGGCGGTGTCGTAAAAGCTGACCGATGGTATGCGCAGCACCCTTCCGACGTGTGAGATGGCGACGCCGCCGAAGCCGAGCAGCAGGTCTGGCCGCTCGCGCCGCGCACAGCGAAAGACGGCATGGTCGCGCGCTATGAGTTCCCGGGCGAGGCCTGCCAGGCCCTTGCCAGCAGTGGATGCGACGCTGTGCTCGATACCCAGCCCGTCCAGCAGCGCCAGCGTGACATCCTTGTCCCGGCTCTGCACCACAACACGGTGTCCGTAGGCTTCAAGCTTCGTGATGGGATTGTAGAAAAACAGGACGTCGGCGGGATGAACAATGTCGACCAGTATCTTCATGTATTCCCCTGGTGGGGTCAGGTCCGGGACCAGGTCCGGGACCAGGTCCCGGACCTGACCCCATCATCAGCGCAGCCCGAGCACGTTCTTTGCGAAATGGGTTCCGCTGCGGCTGAGGCGCTGGGCCGCGACGGCCAGCGGGCTGCGGTCGAGGTAGTTGAGCTGCAGCATGCGACGCTCGCCGACAAAGCGGCTGTGACCGTGCCAGGAATGGGGTGTGCGCTTGAAGGCCAGCAGGGTGCCGCCGAGCGGTTGCACCTCCGCGACATAATCTTCCAGACTGTGCCTTGAGCGCAGCATGCGCAGCTGGCCCTCGCTGTGCGGCCAGGACTCGTTGAAGTACACGAGAACGGTAATGATCTTGCTTTTGTGGTCGGTGTGTATATTGCCGTCCGTGCGCTCGCAGAACCGGCGCACGGTAATCGTCGTCGGCAGGCCCGTCAGGGCCATGTCGAAACGCGCGCCGAGGGTGCGGGCGAAATCATCTGACTCCAGTTCCGCAATCAGCGCCGCGAACGCTGGGCCGTAGTTGAGGTCATTCAGGGCATGATTCGCCGCCGATGTGATCTCCGGGTAGTCTGCATTGGCCGCCGCCAGTGAGTCCGGCGGGAGGAAGCCGGGCACCACCGCATAGGGGAAGGGATCCGTGCTGACCGCCGCCTGTTCGAGTGCTGTGAGATTGATCATTTCCATGCAGCGATAATAACCCGGATAGCGCTCCCGGGGGCAGGCCTGCAAACCTCCTGGCGGCGTGAAAAATCACGCTTTGCTGCGGCGGATCGGCGATTCGGGTATGATCCCGCCCCTGTTTCGAGGACTCCGGGAGAACCGTCGCGCATGGCCAACGCCTCCATGGCCGATCTGCTGAATGCGGACAATCTGCGCGCCGCAGGCCGTATCGGCCTGCTCGGAACGCTGTTCTGGCTGCCCGCCACGCGTCGCAAGCGACTCGAGCGCTGGCTGCGCGGGCGCGAGGAGTACCACAGGCTGCAGCGTGCCGACTGGGTGCTCATGAGCTGGGGCAAGAGCGGGCGCACCTGGCTGCGGGTGATGCTGTCCCGCGCCTATACGCTCATGGGCGACCTGCCCTCCAGCGAACTGCTGGACTTCGACAACCTGCGCCGTCGCGACCCCGGTCTCCCCGCCGTCTTCTTCACCCATAACAACTACCTGCGCGACTACACCGGCAACTACCAGAGCAAGGCACATTTTGCCGGCAGGAAGATGGTCCTGCTGGTGCGCGATCCCCGGGACGTGGCGGTATCGCAGTATTTCCAGTGGCAGTACCGGATGCGCCCGGTGAAAAAGTTCATCAACGATTATCCGGCGCACGGTTCCGAGGTCGATGCCTGGTCCTTCGTGACAAATCCCGCGGTGGGCGTGCCGCGCATCGTCGACTATTTCAATGACTGGGCGCGCTCGCGGGACCAGCTCGACGACCTGCTGATCGTCCGCTACGAGGAAATGCGCTCAGATCCTGCCGGGGTGCTTGCACGGGTGCTGGCGTTCACGGGCACAGCGGCGACAGAGGCACAGGTTGCCGAGGCAGTGGAATTTGCCGCCTATGACAACATGAAGAAAATGGAGCAGGAGCAGTTTTTCAAGGGCAGTGGCGCGCGGGTCAAGCCCGGAGACCAGGACAACCCGGCCTCGTTCAAGGTGCGCAAGGCAAAGGTCGGCGGCTTCAGGGAGCACTTTGACGAGGCCCAGTGCGCACAGCTCGAGACCATGGTCGCGGCGCTGGATCCGGTCTTCGGGTATGCGGACGCTGACAGGGCATGAAATACGCACTGCAGCAGCTTCGGCACGGCGCCTCCACCCTGCGCAAGAAGCTGGCGCGCCGCGTGCTCAACTGGCGCCTGCGCAACCGGCCGCCGGGGGAGGTGATTGCCGCGGAACGCCGGTTGCGCGGCCGGGAGCAGCTGGCGCGCCTGCGCGAGGCGGATGTGGTTGTGGTGTCCTTCGGCAAGAGCGGCCGTACTTGGCTGCGGGTCATGCTGTCCCACCTGTTTCGCCTGCGTCATGGGCTCCCCGAGAATGCCCTGCTGGGCTTTGACAACTTCCACAACATGAATGCCGCGGTGCCGAGGATTTTCTTCACCCATGACAACTATATCAAGGATGTCATTGGAGACCCGCAGAGCAAGGCACCCTTCCATGACAAGCCGGTCGTGTTGATGGCCCGCGACCCGCGGGATGTCGCCGTGTCCCAGTTCTTCCAGTGGAAGTTCCGCCTCAAGCCGAACAAGGTCACGCTGAACAACTATCCACCGCGGGATCGCGAGGTCAGTCTGTTCGACTTTGTCACCGGCGACAACGACGGCGGCAGCATGCAGGCGGTGATCGACTACCTCAATGCCTGGGCTGCGGAGTCCCACCGGATCAGCCGCTTCCACCTGCTGCGCTACGAGGATCTGCGCGCGGATCCGCACGCGGAACTCGCGCGGTTGCTTGCCTTCATGCAGGTCGATGCGAGCGCCGATGAGCAGGCGACTGCCATCGAACATGCCTCCTATGAGAACATGAAAAAGATGGAAGGTGCGGATACCTTCCGCTTTACGGGGCGCATGCGTGCGAGGGACAGGGACAACCCGGACAGTTACAAGGTGCGCCGCGCAAAGGTCGGTGGCTATCGGGATTATTTCAGCGACGAGGAGGTGGCAGCGATCGACCGCCAGCTAGCGACTTCGCTGGATTCGCTCTATGGGTATGGGTAGGCATCATCCGGTGGGATCAGGTCCGGGACCAGGTCCCGGACCTGACCCCGGCATTGACTAGCATGGGCACGCGCGAAACACAGAGCAGGATTCTCGATGCCGCCCTGGCGCTGT
>JAWLGG010000082.1:0-9054 GCA_041685155.1 Chromatocurvus sp. | reverse complement strand
GTACGCTGCTGCAGCAGCGCGAGATACCCGTCCTCGGTCACCGTCGGCAGCAGGTTCTCCTGCAGCTGGGCAAACAGCAGCCCCACACCGATGTGCGCCGAATCGTCCGCGTGCTGCAGTGCAATGCGCGCAAGACGTTCCGGCTCGAGCAGAATATCCAGCGTATGCTGCACCGAGGCACCGGCGAGGGACACCGGGTCCAGCTGGCGGCCGGTGTAGCCTTCCGGGCTCTCCCGGGAGCGCTCGTAGCCATAGGCCTTTGGCGGAATGCTCCGGCGCAGGGATTCATCCAGCGCCAGGAACTCGGGGCGCAGGGTCCGCATCAGGGCGAGCAGCGCCCGGCGCTGCCTGACGGGAGAGACTGGCCGATAGCGGTAGGCATTGCCGTCTTCCCGCACCGCGTAGCGGTAATCCAGCCCTCCGATCCACTTGCCCACCGCCTCGGCCTGGTAGCGGTGATAGAAATACACCGGCACCAGCACTTCCTCGAGATCCGAGAAGGGCCGGCCGTTGGCAATCGTGTTGGCACCGAATCGCCCGAGCGCGTGATCGCGCAGGTCGATCAGGCGCTCGAGCTCGGCAACCGCGTCGGCGCCGTTGTCCCAGAGGTGGCTGCGCGGATGCGCGTGGCGACTGGCACGGGAGTCCGGGTCAGAGATGAACTCGTAGCCATCCGCCCGGGCGTCGCGAAGGAAGGCGGCGAGCCCCTCCCGTTCATCGCCCTCGGTGGGAAAGTCGGCATAGCCATAGTGGATGGTCAGTTTGTCCCACTCGCCGATACCCCGGTCATAGGCGCCATCCAGCGTGATTCCGCCATCGGCATCCAGCGCTATCCGCGGGTGGGGATAATCCATCACCGAGGCGCGGTCTTGCGCGCTGGCGGCAAAATTGTGCGCCAGCCCAAGGGTATGCCCGACCTCGTGCGCAGACAGCTGCCGTATGCGATCGAGCGCCATGTCGCTGATCGCCTGCGCCGGCTCATCACCCTCGATAAAGGGAGAGGTCATTCCCTGGGCGATCAGGTAATCCTGGCGCACGCGCAGCGAGCCGAGGGTAACATGACCCTTGATGATCTCGCCGCTTCGCGGGTCCAGGACGCTGTAGCCATAGGACCAGCCGCGCGTCGCGCGGTGCACCCACTGGATCACGTTGTAGCGAACGTCCATGGGATCGGCACCGTCGGGCAGCATTTCAACGCGGAAGGCGTTCTCGTAGCCGGCGGCGACAAAGGCATCGTTCCACCAGCGCGCGCCCTCGAGCAGTGCGCTGCGCACGGGTTCCGGCGTACCCGGGTCCAGGTAATAGATGATCGGCTCCACGGGCTCGCTGAGCTCCGCGCCCGGCGACTGCTTCTCAAGGCGGTGGCGACGGATATAGCGCTGTACCACGGGCTCGTCGATCGCCGCCGCGTAGTCGCGGTAGGAGAAATCGCTGTACCCGGAATCGGGAAGAAAGACTCTTGGCTCGTAGCCCGGCTCGGGCAGGGCGACAAAACTGTGGTGCATGCGCACGCTGAAGCTGTGGGGATCAGGCGCGACATCCTTCAGGAAATTGCCCGGATTGTCCCCGGTGAAGGTGACCGTCGCCTCGAACTCCGTATTGCGTGGAAAACCCTTGATGCGCGGGTAATACAGCCCGGAACGGCTGGCGTCGTGCTGGAAGTCGCCCTGCTTGCGCTCGCGCAGCTTGCGCGCGATGCCGTGGCTGTCGCGCAGCAGGAATTCCGTGGCATCCACCAGCAGCCGGGCACTATCGTCGGCACCATTACGGGCACTGTCTCGGGCAACTACAGGGAAGCCCCAGAGGACCGAACTGGCGAAGGCTTCCTGCACGGACTGGCGCTCCGCCGCACTCTCCGACTCGGCGCGAAACGCCGTGTTCATCCGGCGCAGCAACACCCGATCTCCCACGGGCTCGAAACGCACCAGGGAGGTGCCGTTCTGCGCCAGCTGGCCGCGGTCGAAACCGAGATCATTGGAACCGACGCCCTGCGGCAGCGAGGCCTGGTAGATCATCTCCAATGTCCCGGGGGGCACGCTCAGATAGACCCGACCCTTCTTCCGGTCCAGATAGAACGGCAGGAATCCGTCGACGTGCTGCATGTCGGCCGTGAACGCCTGCAGCCCGGGCTCCGCGGCCGGAGCCGCGGGCTGCTGCGAGGTCTCGCCGCAGGCGACGAGGAACAGGACGGCGGCCAACACGGCCCACTGGCGCAGATGCTGGTGTCCCGGGATGCTCATGCTGCAGCCTCCTTTCCGCGTATCAGGCGGGCGGTGGTCGTCGCCATCGCCGTCAGGCGCCCGTCGTCGCTGTACAGCTCACCGCTGAGAAACGCAGTGCTCTTACCGACCCGGTTGATGATACCCACTGCCCGGTAAACGCCGGCGCGCGAGGGCTCGAGAAAACTGACCTTGATCTCCAGGGTAGCGAGGGCGGTCACGCCATCGACCAGGGCGAAGGCCGCGTGCGAGGCCGCGGCATCCAGCATTGCCGTGACGAAGCCCCCCTGAATGATGTCGACGGAATGGCAATAGTCGGTGCTGATGTCGAAGGCCAGGGTGCAGGTGCCGGCAGCGCGATCGAGCGCCTCGACCCTGCCCCCGAGTCTTTCCAGGAATGCGGGACGGCGCGCATTCATCGACAGGATCAGGGCTTCCTCGTTTTCTCTGGCGGTCACGGATACCTCTCTGGCAGCAAAGCAAAAGCCGGCATTATTTCACTGATCGCGCGGCGCTTGAAGCAATTCCCGCCGCGGGGGTCGCACATGGGTCGCGTGCACCGGGGTAGCATCGCGCCGCGCGGACCCCGACAATGGGGAGACACCCGGAAAGAAGGCGAACCCCATGTCGCATGCAAGTCAGGGTACGGTCAGGGCAAAGCTCAAATTCCTGGCCGATGTGGACGCACCGCTGGTCTACGTGCCGTCAAGGGGTGGCGGCGACCAGACGCAGCATCTCGGGAATTTCAGCACACGCGAGGTGGACGTGTTCAACGCGCGGGAAGTGCTGCCCGAGTCCAGTCTCGACCGCGAGGGCTCCGTGCTGCTGGCACATGACAGCGCCGTTGCGGACTTCCATGATGATGCCCAGCTCAGCGCAATCTACCACGACGAGATCCGCACGCTGCTTGCGGGCGTCACCGGGGCGCGGCGGGTGGAGGTCTTCGACGACACGCGTCGCAGTGCGTCTCTCGCTCAGCAGCGGGAACGGGGCATACGCGAGCCGGCCAACATCGTGCACAACGACTATACCGGCGCCTCGGGGCCGCGCCGCCTGCGCGATTTCTTAGCCGACGCGCCAGAGGAGGCGGAGCGCCTCGCCGCACGCCGCTTCGCCATCATCAACGTCTGGCGACCCCTGGCCGGACCGGTGCTCGACCAGCCACTGGTGCTGTGTGACGCCAGCACCGTTCGCGAAGAAGACCTGGTGTCCGTCGAGCGACGGGGCGAGGACCGGGTCGGCGAGCTGCAGGTGGCGCTGCACGACCCGCGGCAGCGCTGGTATGTCTTCCCGCGCATGCAGCGCAACGAGGTCCTGCTCTTCAAGACCTTCGACTCGGCCCTGGACGGCCGCACGCGCTTCACGCTGCACTCGTCATTCCGGGACCCCGACGCCCCGGCTGATGCGCCACCACGGGAGAGTCTGGAGACACGCTGCCTGGTGTTTTTCTGACCCGGGATGGACGGGGACTTGCATCTGCCGACGCCATCATCCACTATACTGGAAATATTCCTTTATAGAGAACAGCTGGAGGCCCCATGCAGGCACTGGTCAAACGCGAAGCCGCCCCGGGGCTCGTCCTGGAAAACGTGCCGGAACCCCGGCCCGGGATCAACGACGTGCTGATAAAGGTGCGACGCAGCGCGATCTGCGGTACCGATCTGCACATCTTCAACTGGGACGAGTGGGCGCAGAAGACCATTCCGGTCCCCATGACCATCGGCCACGAGTTTGTCGGTGAGATTGTCGAGGTCGGCAGCAATGTCATTGACTTCAAGCCCGGGCAGATCGTCTCCGGTGAGGGCCACGTGGTCTGCGGCCGCTGCCGCAACTGCATGGCCGGACGCCGTCACCTGTGCGCCCACACCAGCGGCATCGGCGTCAATCGCCCCGGGGCCTTCGCCGAGTACATGGTGCTGCCCATGTCCAACGTCTGGGAACACGCGCCCGGCATCGACCTCGACGTGGCCGCCCTGTTCGACCCCTTCGGCAACGCCGTGCACACGGCACTGCAGTACGACCTGCTGGGCGAGGACGTGCTCATCACCGGTGCCGGGCCCATCGGCGCCATGGCGGCGGCGGTGTGTCGCCATGCGGGCGCGCGCCATGTCGTGATAACCGATGTCATCGACGCCCGGCTGGCGCTCGCGAAAACCCTGGGCGCAACCCATACGCTGAACGTCAGCCGCGACAGCATCAGCGACCTGCAGGCCCGGCTCGGCATGCGCGAGGGCTTCGACGTCGGCCTGGAAATGTCGGGCAATCCCCAGGCCTTCAACGACCTGATCGCCAACATGTGCCACGGTGGCAGAATCGCCATGCTCGGCATCCCGGAAAAGAACATGGCGATCGACTGGAGCACCGTGATCTTCAACATGCTGACCATCAAGGGCATCTACGGTCGCGAAATGTACGAGACCTGGTACAAGATGTCCGTGATGATCGACTCCGGCCTGGACATTTCGCCGGTCATCACCCACCGCCTCGACTTCCGCGAGTTCGAGAAGGGTTTCGAGGTCATGAACAGCGGCGAGGCGAGCAAGGTCATTCTCAACTGGGAGGAGCGCTGAGACCATGTACGGACAATTCCATAACCACCTGCAGGCAGAGCTGGCAGACATCGACGCCGCTGGCCTGCGCAAGCACGAACGCATCATCAGCACGCCCCAGGGCAGCCGCGTGGGCATTGCCGGCGACGGCCAGCTGCTGAATCTCTGCGCCAACAACTACCTGGGCCTCGCCCAGCATCCGGAGGTGAATGCCGCGGCGCACCGGGGCCTTGAGGACTGGGGCTACGGCATGGCCTCGGTGCGCTTCATCTGCGGTACCCAGACGCTGCACAAGACCCTGGAAGACCGACTCAGCGCCTTTCTCGGCTTTGAGGACACGATTCTCTATCCTTCCTGTTTCGACGCCAACGGCGGCCTGTTCGAGACACTGCTCGGGGCCGAGGACGCGGTCATTTCCGACGAGCTGAATCACGCCAGCATTATCGATGGCATACGCCTGTGCAAGGCCTCGCGCTACCGCTATCGCAACAATGACATGGCGGACCTGGAGTCGCAGCTGCAGGCGACCGACGCCGCGGGCGCCCGCTTCAAGCTCATCACGACTGACGGTGTCTTCTCGATGGACGGCACCATCGCCCGCCTCGACGAGATCTGTGACCTCGCCGAACGCTACGGCGCGCTGGTGCATTTTGATGACTGCCACGCCACCGGCTTCCTCGGCAGCAGCGGACGCGGCACCCATGAATTCCGCGGCTGCATGGACCGGGTCGATATTGTGACCGGCACCCTGGGCAAGGCCCTCGGCGGCGGCAGTGGGGGTTTCACGTCGGCGCATGCCGATATCGTCGCGCTGCTGCGCCAGCGCTCACGGCCTTACCTCTTCTCCAACACCGTGGCGCCACCCGTGGCGGCCGGAGCGCTGCGCGCAATGGAGCTGGTCGAGGAGGATCCCGCACTGCGCGATCGCCTGCGCGACAATACCGCCACCTTCCGCGACGGCCTGCAGTCCGCGGGATTCGAGCTGCTTCCCGGCGAGCACCCCATCGTGCCGGTGATGCTGCACGATGCCGCCCTCGCCGCACGCTTTGCCGAAAGCATGCTGGAACTCGGCGTCTATGTCGTGGCGTTCTCCTTCCCGGTGGTACCCAAGGGCAAGGCGCGTATACGTACGCAGATGTCAGCCGCACTGGGCGCCGACGACGTCGCCATGGCGGTGGAGGCGTTTACCGAGGCCAAGCGTCAGCTGGAGATCTGAGGTGTCCGCGCCGCGGGACGCCCCGGGAACGAGGGTCGCTGATGATACCCGGCACGGCTGGCGGCCTCGCTCACAGCGCCTGTACTGCGGCCGAGCGTTGCCGAATTTACCGCGTGGCCCACTACAGCCTGTCGGACTTAGGATGATCCTACTGCGGCGGCGGGAAACCGGCCCATTTTTCCGCCATGTTTCGTTGCGTAGCCCCACGATGCGCCTCACCATGGCGAAAAAATGGACTCGATTTCCCACTCGCCTCGCTACGGACCCCTAAGTCCGACAGGCTGCTAGACGCGAAACGTTTTCTCCTCAAGCGTGGCCTCGTCGAGATAGTTAATGGTACTGGTCTTGAAGTTGAGGTCGACAAACACTTCGCAGTAGTGCTCGCCGTGGCGCCAGCCCATGGCGACGCTGGAATCATTGGAGTACTGCAGTTCGAAACGTCCGTTGAAGGCCGGGTAGTGGGAACGGAACCGCATCAGCTGCAGCAGTCGCCGCACCACTGGCTTCTGCACGGCCTGCTCAACCTCCTCCAGTGAAAAGTAGGCGCGGTTGATATCGCGCAGCTCGCCGGTGCTTCGCATCAGGTCCTCGTCATTGCAGCCGGCAAGCAGTCCCACGTAGTACACCTGGGGAATGCCCGGGGTGAAGAACTGCACCGCGCGCGCGGCGATGTAGGCATCGTCGTTCTGCATCAGGGCATCGTAGAAAGTGCAGGTGAGCTGGTAGATGGCGCCGACGCTGTGGATATTCGCCGCCGACTTGCGCAGGATCGGATCGGCGCTGCGCGCATCGATGTTGTTGATCAGAACCTTGATCTTGTCCTCCGGCAGCACGCCCTCCACATCCGGTATGCAGATGCCGTCGTGCGTGTCGAGCACGGTGATCATGTTGCGCGGACACATGCGCAGCCAGTTCTTGAGATAGATGCTGTTGGCATCCAGCAGGGTGTACAGCAGCAGGGGCGGCAGCGCGAAACCGTAGGGTCGCATGTCGCGGCGGCTGAGGGCGTACTGGTAACTGGAATCGTCATGCACCTCCGGCAGGCATTCGGCACCGTGGCGGCGGGCAACGTCGTTGACCCATTCCAGCAGGCGGTAGACGTCGGGCTCCACCAGAAAGCAGCTGGTGCCTATGCGCTTCGTGGTGTAGCCGAAGGCATCGAGGCGCAGCAGCTTCACGCCCTTGCCGGCGAGGAAGGCGATGTAGTCCTCCATGAGCCTGAAGGCCTGGGGGGCGTCATAGTTCAGGTCAATCTGGTGCTCGGTGAAGGTGCACCAGACCCGCGCTTTCTCGCCGTTTTCAAAGGTGATGTCCCGGAACGGCTCCTTTTCCTTGCGAATGTGGATTTTCGCCAGGTCATCCGCCGTGATCTCGCCAAAGCGGTCGACATCGACAAAAAGGTCAGCATGGCGCGACTCAAACCCGTGGCGGATGAAATCCTTGAATTCCTCGGAGGCGTCCGATATGTGGTTGATGGTCAGGTCGGCACAGATATCGAAATCGGCAGCCAGCGCCTCGATATCCGCCCAGTCGCCATAGCGCGGATCGACTTCCTTGTGCGTCAGGGGCGAAAAGCCCGCATCGGCGTTGGACGGATAGAAGGGCAGGATGTGCAGGCCACCGATGGCGTCCGCGAAATGCCGATGGATCACCGTTTTCAGGTCGCCCAGGTTATCGCCCAGTCGGTCGGGGTAGCAGATCAGCTGTACGGCGTTGCGCAATGCCATCATTCGCTCCTGTGTCGATGAAACCAGGGCCGCAGGACTCAGCTGCCCGCTGACGCCTCCGCGTCGGGCTGCGGCGCATGCTCACGCACCGCCGCCATGAATTCCTCGCCCCACAGGGCGATATCGTAATGGCGCACGGAATCGAAGGCCTCGGCCAGTCGATGCCGCGCCTCCTCGCGACTCAGGTTGAGCGCAAAATAGCAGGTGGTCACCATTTCGTGGGGGTCGTGGGGATTCGTCAGTATGGCACCGCGCAGCTCTGCCGCGGCACCGGCAAACTCGGAAAGCACCAGGACACCGCAGCCCCGGGTCAGGCCCTGCACGGCAACAAACTCCTTGGCCACGAGGTTGAGCCCGTCGCGCAACGGCGTGATCCACATGACGTCGGCGGCCGCGTAGTAGGCGACCAGGTGTTCAAACGGCACCGCGCGGAAAAAGAACTGCACCGGGGTCCAGCCGATGCGCGCAAAGCGGCCATTGATGTGGCCCACGGTCTGCTCGATCTGCAGCTGCAGCTCATCGTAGATCTTCATGCCGCTGGCCGCCGGCACGCAGATGGTGACCAGGGTGATCTTCTCCTGCAGCTCGGGGTTCTCCTCCAGCAGGCGCTCGTAGGCCTGCAGTTTCTCGAGGATACCCTTGGTGAAATCCAGTCGCTCGACGGAGAGAAGCATGCGCACACCCTCGAGCTCTTCGCGCAGCTCGGCAATACGCTGCTTCTGCGCGGGGTCGTCCAGCGCCCGCTCCACGCGACCGATGTCCAGGCCCACCGGGTGGGCACCGAGGCCAATGCGCCGACCGGCAACCTCGATGTCCGTGGCCATCTCCTCCAGCCCCACGGCGCAGCCGTAGGTAAAGAATCGCGGGGCGCAGTTCACCCGCTTGCGGATCTCGACGGGCATGACGCCGCGGGCGACGTCGACAAAGTTCTCCGCCTGCCGCGGGATATGAAAGCCGATGTAGTTGCACTGCAGCAGGCTGCCGACGATCTGCCGGCGCCAAGGCAGCACATTGAACACATCCGCCGATGGGAAGTAGGTGTGGTGGAAGAACGCAATGTTGACGTCCGGACGCATCTCGCGCAGAAAGGCGGGTACCATCCACAGGTTGTAGTCGTGGATCCAGACCACGGCATTCGCAGCCGCCTCCGCCGCCGCGCGCTCGGCGAATCGACGGTTGACGTCGAGAAAGACGCCCCAGTGCTCCTCGTGGAAGATGGCGCGCTCCCAGAAGGTATGCAGGGTCGGCCAGAAGGCCTCCTTGGAGAAGCGCTTGTAGAAGATGTCGACATCGTCCTCGGACAGCGCCACGCGCGCCGCCACCAGCTTAGGGTAGTGCATGAC
>JAWLGG010000081.1:0-9100 GCA_041685155.1 Chromatocurvus sp. | reverse complement strand
GTGAAAAGCTCAAGGCGTTTGTCGATTTTACCAAAATGATGAGAGAGGAGCGCGCGTGACTGCTGCAAGACAGGTACCTGCCGTGCTGCGGGATATTCTGCGCCGAAAGCGCGAGGAGGTGGGGCAGCGGCGAGTCAGTCGGTCGCTCGCGTCGCTGGAGTCGGCGACCACCGAGCAGTCGGCGCCGCGGGGCTTTGCACAGGCGGTACAGACGGCCGCCGGCGAACCGCGTTCAGCGGTGATCGCGGAGGTCAAGAAGGCATCGCCGAGCAAGGGCGTGATACGTGCGGATTTCGACCCGCCGCAGATTGCCGCGAGCTATGAACGCGGCGGCGCCGCCTGCCTCTCGGTGCTCACGGATGTGGATTTCTTCCAGGGGGCAGACGACTACCTGCGCTCGGCCCGCGCCGCCTGTGGCCTTCCCGTATTGCGCAAGGACTTTGTCATCGACCCCTACCAGGTGCTGGAGGCGCGCGCCCTGGGCGCCGATGCCATCCTGCTGATAGTCGCGGCACTGGAGCAGGCGCAGATGCTTGAGCTGGCGGCGGCGGCACGCGAAACGGGCTGCGATGTACTGGTGGAGATTCACGATCGCGCCGAGCTGGACCGCGCGCTGGAGGTGGAGTCGCCGCTGCTGGGTATCAACAACCGCGATCTGCGCACGTTTGAATCGAGCCTGGATACGACCTTCGCTCTGCTGCCGTACGTGCCGGCGGGGCGCACGGTGGTGACGGAGAGTGCCATCCATACCCGCGATGATGTCGCGCGCATGCGCGACGCCGGAGTACATGCCTTTCTGGTGGGGGAGGCCTTCATGCGGGCGGAAGAGCCAGGGGACAAGCTGCGCGAGCTGTTTGCCTGAGCAAGCAGTCACAAACGGCAGGTGCAGCTTTCTTCGCGCCTGATCCCCGGGGGAGCCGCTGCGGGCCTGGACCCTGCGGGATTGAGCCGGCGATATTTGCCCTCAGCGCGTACCGTAGACCACGATGGTCTTGCCCGATACCGATACCAGTCCGTTTTCGTCCAGCGCCTTCAACACGCGACCGGCCATCTCCCGCGAGCAGCCGGCGATCTTGCCCAGCTCCTGTCGGGTAATCTTGATCTGCATGCCGTCGGGGTGGGTCATGGCGTCGGGCTGCTTGCTCAGGTCAAGCAGCGTGTGCGCGATACGGCCGGAGACATCCACGAAGGCCAGGTCGCGCAGTTTTACCGTGGTGCGGCGCAGTCGGGTCGCCATCTGCCGGGCAATCGCGAACAGGATGTCGGGGAAACGGTCCTTGATCTGCAGGAAGCGCTCGTAGGAAATCTCCGCCACGACGCAGTGGGTGCGGGCCTCGACGAAGGCGCTGCGTTCCTGCTCGCTGTCGTCAAAGAGGCCCATCTCGCCGAAGAAGTCAGCCATGTTCAGGTAGCTGACCACCATCTTGTGGTCCTCGTCGTCATCGTCCTGCACCAGCACCGAGACGGACCCGTCGAGGATCAGGAACAGGCGGTCACTCGCCTCGCCCTGCTCGAGAATGACACTTTTTGCCTTGTATTCCTTGTTCTGGCAGAAGCGGAGGAACTGCTCTATGTTCGGCAGGGCGTTGATGACCTGGGGCCTGAGGACCATGGATTCGTTCACCTGTGACAACAAAAGCTGTTCGATAATACCCCACGAGGGCGATGAGTAAAAATGGTTTAGACTAAGGGTTTTTGATGCGGTGCATCGAACAGATTCTGGAGGCAGGAATGCAGGCAACGGTGAAGTGGCTGGACGGTGCGATGTTCGTCGGTGAGTCGGGCAGTGGCCACACGGTCGTCATGGACGGCCCGGAGGACCTGGGCGGGCGCAATCACGCGGTGCGGCCGATGGAAATGCTGCTGCTCGGGACGGGCGGCTGCTCGATCTACGATGTGCTCAGCATGCTCAAGAAGTCGCGGCAACAGGTGACCGACTGTCGTGTGGAACTGCAGGCGGAGCGTGCCGATGCCATACCGGCGGTGTTCACACGCATCAACCTGCACTTCGTGGTCACCGGCCATGCGCTGAAGGAGGCCCAGGTGCAGCGCGCTGTGGAACTGTCGGCGGAAAAGTACTGCTCGGCGTCCATTATGCTGGGCGCAGCGGGCGTCGAGATCACCCACAGCGTCGAGATGCTGGAAGCCTGACGGCCCGCTAGATCAGGTAGCTGCTGCG
This sequence comes from Chromatocurvus sp., assembly GCA_041685155.1. Taxonomy (GTDB): domain Bacteria; phylum Pseudomonadota; class Gammaproteobacteria; order Pseudomonadales; family Halieaceae; genus Chromatocurvus. Next base: position 6,921 of record JAWLGG010000081.1, on the reverse strand, counting down.
GGTCATGACCTGCGATACCAGGGTCATGGCCTCCTTCACCGGACGCGGGAAGTCGGCCCCGCCGGCGGCCAGGGCATTGTCGCCGTGGCGCTGCTCATCCTCCAGCATCTGCTGCAGAATCAGCCGCGACTTCCGGTCGTCCTCGGGAAGCTGCCGCAGGTGATCCTTGAGGTGATTGCAGACGCGTTCTTCGGTGGCGGCGACAAAGCCAAGGCTGACCCGGTCGCCGATGGCTCCGGCGACGGCGCCCAGCGTGAACGAAAGTCCGTACCATGCAGGATTCAGTGCGCTCGGGCTACTGTCGAGTTCGCGCAGTCGCTCTGCGCACCACACCAGGTGATCGACCTCTTCCGCTGCCGCCTCGCGCATCTCCTCACGCACGGTGGGCAGGCGCGCGGTCATGGCCTGGCCCTGATACAGTGCCTGCGCGCAGACCTCTCCGGTGTGGTTGACCCGCATGAGTCCCGCGACGTGGCGTCGCTCGCGCTCGCTGAGCAGCGCTTCACTGTGACCGCTGGCGGGTGACTCGCGACCGGCGCTGTTGCCGCGGTTTGCCAGCGTGCGCAGGACGGTATCGGCTTCGCTGATCACCCGGTCGAGAAGCGACAGGCGCCGACCGCGGGTGGCGGGAAGTTCGGCTTTACGCTGGATAGTGTTCACGCGGGCGTCCTCGCGACATGAGGCTTAACTATAGCGCGCGAGCGCCCGCCATCCAATGTCGTGGCGCAGGACCATGCCGTTCCAGCTGATGCCCTCTATGGCCGAATAGCAGCGCTCACGTGCGACCTTGATGTCCTCTCCAAGTGCGGTGACACAGAGCACACGCCCGCCGCTGGTCACGACCGAGCTGCCCGATTCGCGGGTCCCCGCGTGGAACACCTTTACCTCGTCGGCCGAAGCCGCGTCGAGTCCGTGAATGGTGTCGCCCTTGCGGTAGCTCCCCGGGTACCCCTCGGCGGCGAGCACGACACCGATGGCGCAGCGCGTGTCCCAGTCGATCACCGCGTTGTCCAGCTCGCCATCCAGCGCCTGGTCGCACAGGAACAGCAGGTCGGAGCGCAGGCGCATGAGTACAGGCTGGGTTTCCGGGTCACCGAAGCGGCAGTTGAACTCTATCACTCTCGGTGTGCCATCGCTGCCGATCATCAGGCCGGCGTAGAGGAAACCGGTGTAGGGGTTGCCTTCCCCGGCCATACCGCGGACCGTCGGCAGGATGACCTCGTTCATGATGCGTTCGTGGGTGATGGCATCTACCACGGGTGCCGGGGAATAGGCACCCATGCCGCCGGTATTGGGTCCGCTGTCGCCCTCGCCGATGCGCTTGTGATCCTGGCTTGTGGCCAGGGGCAGCACATGGCTGCCATCGGCCATGACGATAAAGCTGGCCTCCTCGCCGTCGAGGAACTCCTCGATCACGACCCGCGCGCCGGCTGCGCCGAAGGCATTCCCGGCAAGCATGTCCGCTACGGCGGCCTCCGCCTCGTTCAGCGTTGTCGCCACGACCACGCCCTTGCCCGCCGCGAGGCCGTCGGCCTTGATCACGATGGGCGCGCCCTGCTCGCGCAGGTAGTCCAGCGCAGGCTGAAGTTCGCTGAAGCAGGCATAGGCGGCGGTAGGTATGCCGTGCCGGTCGAGAAAGGCCTTGGTGAAGGACTTGGATCCCTCGAGCTGGGCCGCCGCCGCAGTAGGGCCAAAGCAGCGCAGGCCGCGCTGGGTGAAATAGTCGACAACGCCATCGACCAGCGGCGCCTCCGGCCCGACCAGGGTAAGCGCGACGTCGTGGCCCTCGGCGAAGTCTGCCAGGGCGGGAAAGTCCAGGGGATCCAGCGCAATGTTCTCCACGCCGGGTTCCCGGGCGCTGCCGGCATTGCCCGGCGCCACGTAGACCGTAGCGACGCGTGGGGATGAGGCGAGCTTCCAGGCCAGGGCGTGTTCTCGCCCGCCGCCGCCCAAAACGAGTACGTTCATGATTCGGGGTTCCTGCTGTCGGATCAGTGCCGGAAGTGGCGCATGCCGGTGAAGACCATGGCGATGCCGTGCTCGTTTGCCGCGGCGACCACCTCGTCGTCGCGCATGGAGCCGCCGGGCTGGATTATTGCGCTCACGCCTGCCTGCGCCGCGTTGTCGATGCCATCACGGAACGGGAAGAAGGCGTCCGATGCCATCACGGAGCCGCTTATCGCAAGCCCCGCCTGCTCGGCCTTGATGATGCCGATGCGCGCGGAGTTGACGCGGCTCATCTGCCCGGCACCGACACCGATCGTGCGCGCGTGGCGGGCGTAGACGATGGCGTTGGACTTGACGTATTTTGCCACCTTCCAGGCGAACAGCAGATCCTGCAGCTGGCCGGCGTCGGGGTGGGTCGTGGTCGCCACCTGCAGGTCTTCTGCGCGCAGGCTGCCAAGGTCACGATCCTGCACCAGCAGGCCGCCGTTGACTCGCTTGAAGTCCATGCCGGCGACGGGCTCATCGAGATCCCCACACACAAGCAACCGCAGGTTCTTCTTGCCGGCAACCGCCTGCGCGGCCGCATCGGAGACTCGCGGCGCGATAATCACTTCGACGAACTGCTGTTCGACGATGCGGCGGGCCGTGTCGGCATCCAGCTCTCGGTTGAAGGCGATGATCCCGCCGAATGCCGATTCGGGGTCGGTAGCGAAGGCCTGCTCGTAGGCCTCGAGCAGCGAGCTGCCGCTGGCGACGCCGCAGGGGTTGGCGTGCTTCACAATCACGCAGGTCGGATCGATGAATGTCCTGACGCACTCGAGCGCCGCGTCGGTGTCGGCCACATTGTTGTACGACAGCGCCTTGCCCTGAAGCTGCCGCGCGCTTGCGATGCAGCCGGAACCGGGGTTGCTTTCCCGGTAGAAGGCGGCGCGCTGATGCGGGTTCTCCCCGTAGCGCATTGCCTGTACCTGCTGGAACTGCAGGTTGCAGGTTCGCGGGAAGTCCTCCTCGCAGCCGGCAACCCGGCTGCCCAGATAATTGGCAATGGCTCCGTCATAGGCTGCCGTGTGCTCAAAGGCGCGCACGGCGAGGTCGAAGCGCGTTTCCAGTCGCGTACTGCCATCGTTTTCGCGCATCTCCTCGAGCACACGGTCGTAGTCTTCGCTGTGCGTCACGATGCTGACGAAGGGGTGGTTCTTGGCTGCCGCCCGCACCATGGTCGGTCCGCCGATGTCGATATTCTCGATGGCCTCCTCGAGACTGCAGTCGGGCCGGGCGACGGTCTGCGCAAAGGGGTAGAGATTGACCACCACCATATCGATGGGCGCGATGCCGTGTGTCTGCATGACGGCATCGTCCTGGCCGCGCCGCCCGAGGATGCCGCCGTGAATTGTCGGGTGCAGGGTCTTGACCCTGCCATCCATCATTTCGGGGAAGCCGGTGACCTCCGAGACTTCACTGACCGACAGGCCTGCGTCCCGTAACAGCCGGTAGGTGCCGCCGGTGGAAAGCAGCTCGACGCCGAAGTCGCAGAGCTCACGCGCGAAGTCGACGATGCCGGTCTTGTCGGAGACGCTGATCAGCGCGCGCCGAACGGGTATCAGTGAGGGAGGGGTCATGGCGTCCTGTGTGTCTCAGTCACTATCGGGAACAATCTCGTACTGACGCAGTTTCTTGCGCAATGTGCCGCGGTTGAGCCCGAGCATCTGTGCGGCGCGGGTCTGGTTGTGTCGCGTATAGTTCATCACCTCGCGCAGCAGTGGCGGCTCCACCTGCGACAGTACCAGCTGGTAGAAGTCCGTGGTTGGCTCGCCGTCGATTTCCGCGAGGTACTTGCGGACGCAGGCGGTCACGGTTTCATGCAGGGTGCCGCCACCCTGGCTGCCTTTCGCGGTACCGCTGCCATTGAGTGCTTCCTTCTGCCGAGGCGGCGTGTCTTTCCTGGTGACTTTCTGTGTCGCGCTCTTGCTCCCGCTGCGGCGCGTTGCTGCGGTCGGCGATGCCCCCCTCATGCTGCAAGTTCCCCGTGTTGATGTGCCAGCTGGTTGAACACATCGTGAATGGCGCAAATCTGGGCCGACGGTGTCTGCAGCTGATTGAACTGACGGCGCGTATCGACGCCAAGGCCCGCGGCCTCGAAGTACCACCCCGCGTGCTTGCGCGCGATGCGCACGCCCATGACCTCGCCGTAAAAACCGTGCAGGTCGGCGATGTGGGCGCTCAGCGTGGCAAACTGTTCGTCCGTATCGGGTGCCGGTCGCAGTGTGCCGTGACGGATGAAGTCCGCGATCTGGCCGCACAGCCAGGGACGCCCCTGCGCTGCACGACCGATCATGACCCCGGTGGCGCCGGTGTGGGCGAGGACCTGTGCCGCCCGCTGCGGGCTGTCGATATCGCCGTTGGCCCACACCGGGATTGCCACCGCCTCGACGATCCGGGCCATGGTGTCGTATTCGGCCTCGCCGCGGAAGGCACAGGCCCGCGTTCGACCGTGCACGGCCAGTGCAGCGATACCGGCGTCCTCGGCGATGCGCGCGATGCTGACGCCGTTGCGATTCTCCGGGCACGTGCCGGTGCGGATTTTCAGCGTGACCGGGACCTCTACTGCGGCGACCACTGCCTGCAGTATGCGGGCAACCAGCGCTTCGTCCCCCAGCAGCGCCGATCCCGCGGCCCGGCGGCAGACTTTTTTCGCCGGGCAGCCCATGTTGATGTCGATCACCTGTGCGCCCAGCGCGACGTTGTACTGCGCCGCAGCCGCCATGTCCCGGGGATCATTGCCGACGATCTGCACCGCCCGCGGCTGGCTTTCGGCGTCATGACGGCTGCGCAGGCGCGTCTTGCGCGAATCGCGCAGCTGCGGATTGCTGCCGATCATCTCGGCGACCGCCAGGCCTGCGCCATAGCGCAGGCACAGCCGGCGAAACGGCAGGTCGGTGACCCCGGCCATTGGGGCCAGTGCCACTGGCGTCGCGAGCTTGTGGAGGCCGATCTGGAACATGGGTGGGGACTGTCGCTAACGGACGCGCAATGATACGCGAGCGCCGGTCGCGGATAAAGCGGACCCGGTCAGAAAATCGCCGGTAGCCGCCCCGCGGTCACGCCAGGCGACCCTGCACGCAGACCCAGTTGTCCTGCGCTGCGCCGACCTCGAGGGCGATAGCGGGGCGGTAGTGAGCCATGACTTCCTCCGCCTGCGAGGCGAGCAGACCGGACAGCAGCAGCGTGCCGCCGGGTCGCAGGAAGCCGAGCAGCGTGGGCGAGAGGGCGAGCAGCGGACCCGCGAGGATGTTCGCCAGGACAACATCCGCCGTTCCGCACCAGTCAGCGTCATCATATTCACCGGGCAGGGCAACCCGAATCCGGCGGTCGTCTATCCCGTTGCGAGCGGCGTTGTCAGCCGTTGCCACCAGGGCCTGCGGGTCGTTGTCGACGCAGAGCAGGGACTCGGCCCCGAGACGGCCCGCGGCGACGGCGAGAATGCCTGAGCCACAGCCGTAGTCCACGACGCGTGCGTCATCCAGGGGCAGGGCGTCGAGCGCGGTCAGGCACAGGGCGGTGGTCGGGTGGGTGCCGGTACCGAAGGCAAGGCCGGGGTCGAGCAGGAGATTGATGGCGTCGGGTTCCGGTGGCTGCAGCCAGCTGGGACAGATCCAGAGCCGGCGCCCGAAGCGCATGGGACGGTAATGCTGCATCCACTCCCGCTCCCAGTCCTTGTCCTCCAGTATTTCCACGCGCTGGTTGCAGCGCGCCAGCAGGGCCGGATCAAGCCATGCCAGAGCCGCGTCCATGTCGGTGTCTGCAGGGAACAGGCCGGTGAGGCGCGTTTCCCGCCACAGCGGCATCTCGCCCACCCCGGGCTCCAGCAGTGGCTGGTCGGCGTTGTCCTCGAGCGTGACCGCGACCGCGCCGGCGGCCAGCAGTCCCGCTTCCAGCGCCGCGCTGGCTTCGGGATCGGTGTCCAGCCGCAGCTGTAGCCAGCTCATGCGGGCTCAGTCTTCCAGCTTGCTTTCCAGGTAGTGAATGCTCACACCGCCAGCCCGGAAGGAGGCGTCCCGCACAAGGTCTCGATGCAGCGCCGTGTTCGTGCGGATGCCCTGGATGATGAGCTCGTCCAGTGCCTGCCGCATGCGCGCCATGGCGATGTCACGATCCTCGCCGTAGCTGATGATCTTGGCGATCAGCGAGTCGTAAAAGGGTGGCACGGTGTAGCCATCGTAGATATGCGAGTCGACGCGAATACCGGGGCCGCCGGGCGCGTGGAAGGTCGTGATTGTCCCCGGGGAGGGCATGAAGGTGTGCGGGTCCTCGGCGTTGATACGACACTCGATAGCGTGGCCGCGAACTCTCACATCCTCCTGCCTGATCGACAGGGGCAGTCCGGCGGCGATGCGCAGCTGCTCGCGAACGATATCCACGCCGGTGACCATTTCCGTCACCGGGTGCTCCACCTGGACACGGGTATTCATCTCGATGAAGTAGAAGCCGCCATCCTCATACAGGAATTCGAAGGTGCCGGCGCCGCGATAGCCGATGTCGTTGCAGGCCTTGACGCAGGCCTCGGCCACCTGCTCGCGCAGGTGGGGGTCGATGTCGGGCGCCGGTGCCTCTTCGATGACCTTCTGGTGGCGGCGCTGCAGCGAGCAGTCCCGGTCTCCGAGGTGAATGGCGTTGCCCTGGCCGTCTGCCAGCACCTGTATCTCGACGTGTCGCGGTTTCTGCAGGAATTTCTCGAGGTAGACCACGCTGGAGCCGAATGCCGCGCCCGCCTCTGACTGTGTGACCTGTACCGAGTTGACCAGCGCGGCCTCGTTGTGGACGACACGCATGCCGCGGCCGCCACCGCCCGCTGCGGCCTTGATGATGACCGGGAAGCCGATACGGCGCGCAATCGCGATGATCTCGTCGGGGTTGTCCGGCAGGGGGCCGTCGGATCCCGGCACCGTGGGCACGCCCGCCTCCTTCATGGCGGCG
>JAWLGG010000080.1:0-9122 GCA_041685155.1 Chromatocurvus sp. | reverse complement strand
TTCTGCTCACCGCGCATCCTTCCAGGGCATTGCCTGACTACTGGCCGGTTATCTTCCGCGAATTCTGTCGCTTGTGACAGTGTACCTGCCGCTCATGGACAGTCGGTATCGGCATAGGCGGTGATAAGCCAGTCTCCGTCCATATGGTCCGCCAGATACCAGCCACAGGATACTTCCGTCGACCCGTCGCTGTAGTGATCCAACCAGGTCGCAATGAAGCTCGCGGTACTGGCGTTTATACGCCGCGTGTCGAGGGCCGTGAGTGCGGCCCGCAGCCAGCCCTGTGCAACCCAGTCGCGCATCGGTTCGGCCAGCCACGTTCGCCGGTCGTCTATGCTGACAGCTCCGTCGACCTCGTGCGTTGTGATTTCCTCTGCGTAGTGGTCGAGGATTTTCTCGACGTCATCCGCGGGCGTATCGTTCCAGAGCGGCGCGTAGGACGTGCGGTACCAGTCTTCGGGGTCTTCGGTCTCCGCTGCATTGGCGTAGGCGAAGACCAGCATGAAGAAAAGACCCGATAGTAGTGACGTAAGTGTGCCGCGCATTGCTTCATCCTCGCCTTCTCTTATTGCTCAACTGTAAGCCCGACACCGCGTTCGTCAATGCAGCCTATAGGCCGGCAAACCCGCTGAGACTCGCGAGGAACCAACGCTAGTCATAACTGGTGTCCTGCCTGATCCTGCCTGAATCGGCCGGCGGTCGGGGGTTCTTTCGGGCTCGATCTGCAAGCACGGAGTGCAGGAAAAACGACAACGCCATCGCCGAGGCAATAAGGACGACCGACAAAAGACCGCGATACGGCATGTCCACCGCCCAGATCTCGCGGTGCTCCAGCCAGTAGTGGAGGTAGAGAGACAGGGCCCAGGGCGCTAGTGCCACCCCGCCTCGCGCTATCCTTGCAACTGCCACATTTGTGCGATGGATCATGGGGTGAATCACTCCGCTCCATAACGCAGTCTAGTCGAGGACGGCTGGCGGACGTTTCCTCGCCTATCCGGGCGAAAGAAGCTGGCGCCCGCGGCGTGTCAAGGTCTTCACCAAGCAGCCATCGGCGTCCAGCCCGAAGGATAACGTCATGACCCCCGAGAGCACCTCGAACAGACAGGGACGCAGGACGCCGGGGACCCGCGCCTTGCTGCGCCAGCCGCCAATGAACGGATGGCCGCTGTTCTGGCTGCTGGCCCTGCCGGTATCCGGCTTCACGATGTACACGATATCCGGTATCGACCTGGCGTCGCCGCAGGGCGTCTCGCACATGATCCAGTACTCGGTGCGCTGGGCGGTACCGTTTATCTATCTGGTAACCGCGGCCTCGGCCATGCCGGTGCTGTTTCCGGGAGAGGTGAGTCGCTGGTGGCTGCGTAACCGCCGCTACCTCGGGCTGGTCTTCGCTGTTGCAATGGCATGGCAGGGCGCGTTCATCTTCATGATATCCACCCTGCACAGCGGCTATTACTACAGCGAGGTGTATTACCTGCGCGATGAACTCGAGGGCAGCAGCGGCTACATTTTCCTCACCGCGATGGTGCTGACCTCGTTTCGCTTCGGGCGCCAGCGTCTGACGCCGCCCCAGTGGAAGATACTGCACCGCAGCGGCGTGTACTTCCTGTGGGCCTACCCATTCAGTGTCTACTGGTGGAACCTGTCCTACTACGGCAGCGCGGCAGCCATCGACTACATCTTCTACTGGGCCGGCTTCCTCGCCTTCGCCGCCCGTATTGCAGCCTGGGGAAAGAAGCGCCGCGCGCAGATTGCGCTCACGGGAGTGTCGGAGCGCGCGGCAGGAGGACTGCTGATCCTGCTCGGCCTCGTCGCAGCAGCCACCGGGTCGCGCTGGCAGGAACCGGTATCCACTGCCCTGACGGCGGCCGACTGGTCAGCGGCACTGGAGCTCTGGCTGCCCTTCTGGCCGTTTCAACCCTTTTTACCGCTGTTCATCATCGGTGCAGGAACATGGCTATTGGTCGGCGGCGCGCGCGTCGAGGCCGATGCCCGCCGCCTGGCCTGAGCGTTGAGACAGGTTGCCCGCGCGCGGACTCCGAGCCGATGGGCCAGGCAGTCACATACGCCGCCCCGACCTGCGCTCTTGAAACCTTCGAACCCGGAGATTTTTGCCATGACTGAAATCAGCGGTCAACACCAGTGCGCCTCCCTGACCGACCTGGCAGCCGCCGATTCCTTCGGTGAGCCTGTCGGCCCCCTGCCCGCCCAGACCGATAGACCCACGGAGCACGTGATCGCGCGGGTGCATCAGTGCGCGCAGGAAGTCAGCGAACTGGCGCAGCACCCGGTCACAGGCATCGTGGCCATACGTGTCAACAATGCGCTTGAACAGGTCCAGGTCAGGCCCTCGTGCCGGTCCATAAACAGCCCTGTGATCCCTGGGCGACAGCCAGAAGAACCGCTGAGAGAGGGAAGCGTCCGACCCGGTGGCAAAGGGCAGTGACCATGACGCGGAGGGGGTTCATGCCCGCAATTCTACCCTGTCGCCGCCGCGGGCTCGCGACCCGGCGTCGTGTCGCGCGTTGCAGTTTCACAAGGTTTCAGACTGCACCGGCGACAACCGCCACCACCAGTGCAATCATCGCGTACGCCAGCAGCGCCATCAGCCCGTCGTGCGCCACCAGGGCGAGACCGAAGGCGCAGAACATCACACCCACCAGTGACGAGGAAAAGGGCACGAGTTCCAGTATCGGCATCATGACGGCGGCGCTCAGGCAGACCAGCGCAATCACGATCTGTGCCGGCCCCCTGACAAGAGCGTCCAGGCGCGGTTTCAGGTAGCGATCGATGAAGGCAAACGGTGGCTGCAGCCAGTCCAGCGCCCGCAACAGGCTTGCCCGCTGCAGCCTGCGTGTCAGCAGCCACCGCGGCAGCCAGAAATGACGCCGGCCGACCAGCATCTGCACGGAGACCAGCGTCACGATCAATCCCATCGTTGTGGAGAACAGCGGAATTCCGCTAAGCGGGGAGGCCAGCAGTGCGCCCGTCAACATCAGCAGTGGCGCAAAGGACCGGGTTCCCACAGCCTCGAGTATGTCACCCACCGTGACCCGTGGCCGGTCACTGTGCGCGGCGGCGGCGATCTGCGTGAGCAGCTCCTCGAGGTTTCTGGCAGCGTGCTCCGCCACTGCCAGGCACTACTCGACCGTCACCGACTTCGCCAGGTTGCGTGGCTTGTCCACATCCGTGCCCTTCTGCAGCGCGACGTGATAGGCCAGCAGCTGCAGCGCGACGGTGTAGATGATCGGGTTCAGCGCTTCCGGCGCATGGGGCATGGGCAGCACGTGCACCCCGGGCTCGTCGACGAATCCGGCCCTGCCATCGGCAAACACGTAAAGCTCGCCACCGCGGGAACGCACCTCCTCCAGGTTGGACTTCAGCTTGTCCAGCAGGTCATCCGTCGGCGCCACGGCGACCACCGGCATGTCGGCATCTACCAGCGCCAGCGGTCCGTGCTTGAGTTCGCCCGCGGGATAGGCCTCGGCGTGGATGTAGGAGATCTCCTTGAGCTTGAGCGCCCCCTCCATGGCGATGGGGTACTCGATACCGCGACCGAGGAACAGCGCGTGGTGTTTCTGGATAAAGGCCTCGGCAACCTTCTCGATCTGCGGGTCCAGTGCCAGGGTCGCCGTCACCAGGTCCGGCAGGCTGTGCAGCTGGTCGAGGAGTTCCGCCTGCTTTTCGGTTGACATACCGCGGCGGCGGCCGAGTACGACCGTCAGCATGAGAAGGGCCAAGAGCTGCGTCGTGAAGGCCTTGGTGGACGCCACGCCGATTTCCGGGCCGGCGCGGGTAAGAAAGGCGAGATCGCTCTCGCGCACCAGCGAACTGTTATCCACGTTGGCGATGACCAGGCTGGCGATGAACTCCCCCGGCGCGGCGTGACGCAGGGCCGCGAGGGTATCGGCGGTCTCCCCGGACTGGGACACGGTAACCAGCAGGGTATCGGGATGCTGCACGCGCTTGCGGTAGCGGAATTCGGAGGCGACCTCGACCTGACAGGGGATTCCCGCGAGTTCCTCGAGCCAGTAGCGCGCGACCATGCCGGCGTGGAAGCTGGTGCCGCAGGCCACAATCTGCACTGCGCGGGTGCGATCGAAAACCGCTGCTGCCTCGGCGCCAAAGGCGGACTCGTCGAGCCCGCCGGCACCGTTGCGGGTAAACGTGGCGGCAAGGGCCCGGGGCTGCTCGTAGATTTCCTTGAGCATGAAGTGTTCGTAGTCACCGAGCTCCGCCGCCTCGATACCGGTGGAGATGCGCTTGACCGGGCGCTCTACAACGGCCCCGGCGGCATCCCACACCTGCATCTGACCGGCGGACAGCAGCACGCTGTCACCCTCGTCAAGGTAGATGAACCGGTCGGTGACCTGACGCAGTGCAAGGGTATCCGAGGCGAGAAAATTCTCGCCGATGCCGACGCCGACCACCAGCGGACTGCCGACGCGTGCCGCAACCACCTGATCCGGGTGCCCGCTGTCGACGGCGGCGAGGGCGAAGGCGCCGGACAGGCGCGGAATCGCCGCGTGCAGGGCGTCGATCAGGGACAGCCCACGCAGCAGCTCGCGGTGCAGCAGGTGCACCACAACCTCGGTATCGGTGGCGGAGACAAACTCGAAGCCCTCGCCCGCGAGTTCCTCACGAAGCGCTGCGTGGTTCTCGATGATGCCGTTGTGCACCAGCGCGACCCGCTGTCCGGACAGGTGAGGGTGCGCATTGACGGCGGACGGCGGCCCGTGGGTTGCCCAGCGCGTGTGCGCAATGCCGACGCAGCCGAGAATCGGGTTCATCGACTGGGCCTCCTCGAGGCGCGCGACCTTGCCCTGGTGCTTGTGCAGCTGCAGGTGATGCTCGTTGTCGATCAGCGCCATTCCGGCGGAGTCATAGCCCCGGTACTCCAGCCTGCGCAGACCTTCGAGGAGAATCTCCGATACTTCCCGTCGCGCGCTCGCAGCTACGATGCCACACATGGCTCAGCTCTCCGATTGATCATTCGTGTACTCAGTCGCAGTGACCCGCGCCGATTCGTCCACTGCAGGGGCGCCGGGCCGGCGCCAGCCATCGATATTGCGCTGCCGGCCACGGGCCACCGCCAGTTCTCCCTCGCCGACAGACCGGGTCACCGTGGATCCGGCGGCGACAAATCCCTCACTGGCGATGTCCAGTGGCGCCACCAGGGTGGCATTGGACCCGACAAACGCGCCGTCACCAATGCGTGTCTGGTGCTTGTCGACCCCATCATAATTGCAGGTAATCGTGCCGGCGCCTATGTTCACGCCGTCGCCAAGGGTACTGTCGCCGATGTAGCTCAGGTGGTTGATCTTGCTGCCGACGCCGACATGCGCCTTCTTGGTTTCGACGAAGTTGCCGACGCGGGCGTCGTCGCAGAGGTATGTCCCAGGCCGCAAGCGGGCGAAAGGTCCAACGCTGCAGCGCTCGCCCACTCGGGCCTCCTCGAGGTGACTCATGGCATGCACGGTACTGGCCGCGCCGATCATGCAGTCGCGCAGAACACAGTTTGGCCCGATATGCGCACCGTCGCCGATCTCGACCCGGCCTTCAAACACCGCATTGACGTCGATGAAGACATCGCGACCACAGTGCAGGCTGCCGCGGATGTCAATGCGCGCCGGATCGGCGAGGGCGACGCCCTCCAGCATCAGGGCGTCGGCTCGACGACGCTGCAGTTCGCGCTCCACAACGGCGAGCTGGCCGCGATCATTCACGCCGAGGACGTCCAGCTCGCTGCCTGCCGTGACGCTGCCGATATGTCGACCGGCGGCAAGCGCCAGGGGGAGTACATCCGGCAGGTAGTACTCCCCCTGGCTGTTGGCGTTGCCCACCTGGGGCAGCAGCAACTTCAGGTCCGCTGCCGCCATGGCCAGCACGCCGGTGTTGACCTCGGTGATCTCGCGCTGGGCCACAGTGGCATCCTTGTGCTCGACCACAGCCAGCAGGTGACCAGCGGCATCGCGCAGGATGCGACCGTAGCCTGTGGGGTCCAGCAGTTTCGCGGTGAGCAGGGCAGGACCCGCCTGCACCAGTGTCTGCAGTGTGTCGACAGAGAGTAGCGGCACGTCGCCGTACAGCACCAGCACATCGCTGTCATCGGCCACCGCAGGCAGCGCCTGCAGTACCGCGTGGCCCGTGCCCAGCTGTTCGGTCTGTTCCACCCAGTGAATATCATCTGCTGCGAGCGCGGCACGCACCTGATCTCCGCCGTGACCAACGACCACGTGCAGCGCCTTTGGCTTTAGGGAGCGCGCGGTCGCCAGAACGTGCGCAAGCATGGGTTCGCCGGCCAGGGTATGCAGGACCTTGGGCCTGGCGGAACGCATCCGCGTGCCCCGACCGGCGGCGAGTACGACAATTTCCAGCGACATGGGCGACCCTTTTTCCAGACAGCGCAGCGTCAATCAGACGCGAAAGCAGACATCTTAGCGTCCACACCCGGCATTACAACGCGGCGCTGGTCCGGTCTGTGACATGCTGCACAGGCAGCGGTGCCCTGGCGGGCACAAAAAAGCCGGGAGAATCCCGGCTTTTTTGTCGTTCCACGCGCGGCGTCTGCTGCGCGGCGCGGCAGGGGAGATCAGCCGCGACCTGCGCGGTTGCGCATCTTGCGCAGTGTCGCCAGCTGGGCCGCCGCCTCGGCGAGCTGGGCAGAGGCACGGCCATAGTCGAAGTCACCGGTCTGGTTGGCCAGCGCGTGCTCCGCTTCCCGGCGCGCGCTCTCTGCAGCGGCCTCATCAACGTCGTCGGCGCGCAGGGCGGTATCGGCGAGGATGGATACCACGCCCGGCTGTACCTCCAGGAAGCCCCCGGACACGTAATACACCTCTTCCTCGCCTTTCTGCGTCACGATGCGGACCGGGCCCGGGCGCAGCTCGGTCAACAGCGGTGCATGGCCATACCCGATGCCGAGTTCGCCCATCTCACCCGTAGCCACCAGTGTTTCCACCAGCCCGGAGTAAATGGACTCCTCAGCGCTGACAATGTCGCAATGTATCGTCATAGCCATGTTGCCGTCCCGTTATATGCCAGGTAGAAGTCGAGTAGAGAAAAGACGTCAGCTACGACGCGGATTTCAGTTTGTTCGCTTTCTCGACCGCCTCTTCAATGCCGCCGACCATGTAGAAGGCCTGCTCCGGCAGGTGATCGTACTCGCCGGCGAGAATGCCCTTGAAGCCGGTAATGGTGTCCTTCAGGGATACGTACTTGCCCGGTGCACCAGTAAAGATCTCGGCGACGTGGAAGGGCTGTGACAGGAAGCGCTCGATCTTCCGCGCGCGGGCCACCGTCTGCTTGTCTTCTTCGGACAGCTCGTCCATGCCGAGAATGGCGATGATATCCTTAAGCTCCTTGTAGCGCTGCAGCACCGTCTGCACACCGCGGGCGGTGTCGTAGTGATCGTTGCCGATGAGAAGCGGGTCGAGCTGGCGCGAGGTGGAGTCCAGCGGATCGACAGCGGGATAGATACCCTTGGCCGCGATATCCCGCGCCAGCACCACCGTGGAGTCGAGGTGAGCGAAGGTCGTGGCCGGTGACGGATCGGTAAGGTCGTCCGCCGGGACGTAGACCGCCTGGATAGAGGTAATGGAACCGACCTTGGTGGAGGTGATGCGTTCCTGCAGAACACCCATCTCTTCCGCCAGCGTCGGCTGGTAGCCTACCGCAGACGGCATGCGGCCAAGCAGTGCCGACACTTCGGTTCCCGCCAGCGTATACCGGTAGATGTTGTCGATGAACAGCAGGACATCACGGCCCTCGTCGCGGAACTTCTCGGCCATGGTCAGGCCGGTGAGTGCGACGCGCAGGCGGTTGCCGGGCGGCTCGTTCATCTGGCCGTAGACCATCGCCACTTTCGAGTTGCTGAAGTTCTCGACGTCGACAACCTTGGACTCCTGCATTTCATAGTAGAAGTCGTTGCCCTCGCGGGTCCGCTCACCGACACCGGCGAACACGGACAGGCCCGAGTGCTCGGTCGCGATGTTGTTGATCAGCTCCATCATGTTCACGGTCTTGCCCACGCCGGCGCCGCCGAAGAGGCCGACCTTGCCGCCCTTGGCGAAGGGGCAGACCAGGTCGATAACCTTGATGCCGGTTTCCAGCAATTCGTTGGATGCCGCCAGTTCCTCATAGCTCGGCGCGTCGCGGTGGATGGACGCGCGCTCTTTCTCGCCGATGGGGCCGCACTCGTCAATCGGATTGCCGAGCACGTCCATGATGCGGCCCAGTGTCTCGATACCGACCGGAACGGAGATCGGGGCGCCCGTGTTCTCAACCGCGAGGCCGCGGCTGACGCCCTCGGAAGACCCCATGGCAATCGTGCGCACCACACCGTCACCCAGCTGCTGCTGCACTTCCAGCGTGAGTTCCTTGTCACTGACGACCAGCGCGTCATAGATCCGCGGGACGTTTTCGCGTGGAAACTCCACGTCGATTACCGCGCCGATAATTTGTACGACTCGTCCGCTACTCATGTCCGGATCCTCTGTTGCAGTTTCGTTCGTTCTGGTTGCGGCAGCCGACATCGGCGCCGCCCATTGTCTGTGTTATCGCCCGTTGTTCAGCTGATAGCCGCAGCGCCGCTGACGATCTCCGACAGCTCCTGCGTGATGGACGCCTGCCGCGCCTTGTTGTACACCAGCTGCAGATCGTCGATCAGGTCACCGGCGTTGTCGGTGGCATTCTTCATTGCCAGCATGCGTGCCGCCTGTTCGCAGGCGCCGTTCTCGACCACCGCCTGGTACACCTGTGACTCGATGTAGCGCGTGAGCAGTCGTTCGAGCAGCGCTTTCGCATCGGGCTCGTAGATGTAGTCCCAGTGGTGCGCCATCTCGTCGCTGTCCTCGGCTTCAAGCGGCAGCAGCTGCTCGACAACGGGGTTCTGTGTCATCGTATTAACGAATTCATTGCCCACCAGGAAGAGGCGATCGATGCGTCCGTCCTCGTAGGCATCGAGCATGGTCTTTATTGCGCCGATCAGGTCGGACAGGCTCGGCGCCTCGCCGATATCCCGCACCGCCGCCACCACGTTGCCGCCGTAGGCATTGAAGAACGCCGACGCCTTGGCGCCGATCAGCGACAGGTCGATCTCGGCGCCGGCGTCCGCCCACTCC
>JAWLGG010000079.1:0-9196 GCA_041685155.1 Chromatocurvus sp. | reverse complement strand
CAGGCGCCTCCTGACGTTGATTGCCAGCTCGCGTTCTCCCATGCTCTCGGGGATGATCCGGATTCAGTTTGACGACACACGGCGACCCGGAACCCTGCTTCTGGGAGTCGCCGCACGTCCGCGCTTCACTGCACAGGGTGTCGCCGTTGTTTCACCGGTGGACTGAACACTGCCGCGATGTCACAGGCCGAGGTCGTCTCGCACCACGCCCTCCGCGCAGTTGCCAGACATCACCGGCCTATGCGGCTGCTTTCTGCTCGAACCAATCCCTGGTGCCGGCTTCATAATCGAAAACGTTTGTAAAACCGGCGTTCTCAAGCTTGTGGGCAGCTTTCGGAGAGGCATCGCAATCGAAGTGCGCGCAGTAGACAACCACCTTTCTCTGCTTGTCGCCCACCACCCTGGCAGCGATTGTCTCAAAGTCATCTTCATCAAAGCGAATGTTGATGGACGTGCGAATGTACGCCTCATTGAATGCGTCCTGCGGTAGCACATTAACCAGCACGAAATCCTCGTGCCCGGTTTCGTTCATTATTTTCAGGTCATCGCGAGTAATGGCTTGCATGGTCATCTCCTGATTTCCATTCAGACGAACCCCGGAACGGACAAACCAGACGCTTGTCTCGTCCCTACCGGTAAAGGCTCGCGTGGCGCCCATGTGTTCCCGGGTAGAACGAGGCAATCTGCCAGAGCAAAAAAACGATAACCATGAAGAATCGAGGTCAGGGTTTGTGGAACGCCGATGCATCCCATATATTCATATGGCAATGGTGTAAAGCCCGTCAAACCAAGCAGCGGCGAGGACCCTTATGGAGTTCAAAGACTACTACGCTGTACTCGGCGTAAGCGAATCCGCCACGCCCGAGGAGATAAAGAAATCCTATCGGAGGCTGGCGCGCAAGTACCATCCCGACGTCAGCAAGGAAGAGGACGCAGACGCGAAATTCCGGGAGCTGGGTGAAGCCTACGAGGTATTGAAGGACCCGGAAAAGCGAGCGGAATACGACGAGTTACGCAAGTACGGCGCAAAACCCGATGGCTCCTTTGAGCCGCCGCCCGGGTGGCACAGCGCGTCCGGCTTTGCCGGCGGCGGCTATACCGACTCCGACGCCCACCAGTTCAGCGAGTTCTTCGAGGAGATTTTCGGCAACGCCCGGGCCGGCGGGTTCAGCTCAGGTGCCGGTCAACGGGGTTTCCAGCGCGAGCGGTCCATGCGCGGCGAGGACGTGCACGCCAGGCTCGCCCTCTTCCTCGAGGAGGCCTTTCACGGCTGCGAGAAGCAGGTATCGTTCACCGTGCACGAAGCGGATCCCAACGGTCGCCTTGTGTCGCGGCAGAAAACCCTGAAAGTGAAGATTCCCGCCGGCATGCACGAGGGCCAGCACATCCGCCTGAAGGGCCAGGGTGGCCCGGGCATGGGTGACGCGGAACCGGGGGACCTGTTCATTGAGGTGCAGCTCGCCCCGCACCCGCATTTCACGGTTGAGGGCCGGGACATCGTTGTCGCCGTGCCCATCGCCCCCTGGGAAGCGGCCCTGGGTGCCACCGTGACCGTGCCGACGGTTGGCGCCAGAGTGAACCTGAAAGTGCCGAAAGGCTCCACCAGTGGTCGCCGGCTCAGGCTCAAGGGCAAGGGACTCCCGGGCAAACAGCCGGGTGACCAGATCGTGATACTGCAGATCGCAATGCCCCACAGGCACAGCCCGGAAGCGGAAAAGCTCTATGAACAGCTTGCCGAGGCAGAGAAAGACTTCAACCCACGCAGCAAGCTCCACGTGTGAGGCGACAGAAAAAAGGGAGAACGCGATGAGCAATCCGGATCATACCCTGACGGTGGTGGTGTCAGACGACGACGGCAGCACTTTCACCCTGCGCGAAATCTGCGAGCGCGGCGACTGCCACGCCGAGTTTGTGATCAAGCTGGTGGATTACGGCATCATCGCGCCGCGGGAGGACGCGCCGGAGGCGAGGCAGTGGCAGTTCGACGTTGCGGCGCTCGGCCGACTGCAGAAGGCCCTGCGGCTGCAGCGCGACCTGAAAATGAACCTGCCCGGCCTTGCGATGTCGCTGGAGCTGCTGGATGAAGTCGAGGAGATGCGGCGGGAACTGGCACGGCTGAACCAGCAGATGCAGCACCTGATGGGGGAGCAATAGCTGAAGAAAGCCACTCTGTACTGGCGATCCCATACGTCCTGTTTTAAGCGTCAAGACTTATATAACCTGGCAGATTAATGCGATGCCCGGCATCAGGCAGCCTCCTGAAACCGGGCGTTATCCGCCTGTTTAATTGCGCTGGATCAATTGAAAAACCGCGGGACCGGACCTATAAAAATAACAGGCAAGCCAGAGATTGACTCTGGAAGATGAAAGGAGGTGTGTTATGAACCTGATACCACGCAACTCACTGTTTGACATTGATAGCCTGTTCGATGCCTGGGCGCCGTTGGCAAATAACGGAAGCATGAGCGCGAGCGCTTTCTCGCCCAGGGTGGACATCACCGAGAAAAAGGGCCACTACGAACTGACCGCGGAACTGCCCGGGGTCAGCAAGAAGGACATCGACGTGACTCTGGAGAACGGCATGCTGACCATCAGCGCCGAGTCCCGGTTTGAAGACGAGGAAGAAAAGGACGGGCGCGTTATCCGTCAGGAAAGGCGCTATGGCAAGTACACCCGCAGCTTCAACCTGGGGAACGACGTCAGGGAACAGGACATCAAGGCGGAGTTCAACGACGGCGTTCTCAAGCTGAGCGTCCCCAAGGTGGAGCAGAAGGCACCCGCCAGTCATCGTATCGATATTCACTGACGGGCAATCGCTGATACTTGCGCCATGACACCGGCCCTGCAGGAAGGCTGCAGGGCAGACGGGTCTGCCCGGCCCTCGCCACGACCTCAGTAGTCGCGCTTCTGATCGGCTTCAGTGCGAATAACGCCGCAGCCGACACGTGCCCCGGCATCGCCGGCCGGCTGGCTCTCCATGTCATCGGCTTTACGGTGGACCACAACAGACTTCTGCAGAGAATTCGTGCACGTGAAGTCCGTGTGGTCCGGTTTCCAGGCCACTCAGGTCCACAGTGACCTGCATTTCCCGATCATCCTGACTGATCGAGAATGTCACGGTGCCCTCTACGTCACTGCCACTCGCCGACTCGATCTTCGCTATGGCAGAGTTGATGCGCGAATCCCGCCCTGCTCCATCTCTTGATGCCGGATCGGACTGCACTGGCAAGATATCATCGTTATCCTCGCCAGGGTCGCAGCCCACGATAGCCACGAGGATGGCCAGAGCGGCAGTGCCGGGCAGCAGATAGCCGCTTGTCAGTGTTCGTTCGCGTTTCATGGGAACCTCCCCAATCGTCGTGATTGTTGCGTCATCACCCGCGAGGCCTGCTACTGCCACCTTGCACTGATCGGCATCGTCATGGCATTGACTCTCGTGGACTGTATGTTGGATTCCTCCTGCCAGACGCTAGTTCCCTGAGCCGTATTTCACCGTGCGATAGCGAACGAACCCCACGACGTCCCTGCAGCCTCGATGTTGCGTTTCCGGACCGCTGGGGCAGCTGGCGGATTCCGGAGCGACGAGAGGGTAGGTCGACAGCGCTCCCGTCCCATCCACGCTCGCGATGAAGGCCACACTGCTCCCGGCGGGTCCCCTGATCCAGTCACAGCTCGAGTGGACCATCACGCCCGCCGGCGGGCCCGATCAGCGTCCGCTCTGTGTGGGAGGGAACAGACGCGAGAGGGGAACGCGCAGACACTGCAGAATCTAAAGGCGTAGCATTGCCAGGTACCGGAGTGTCCGGTGGCATGTGTCAAAGGGTCGCACCCGCAGTGCAGGAGAAGGATATGCCGTTACAACGTACGCCGGACAGTTTTCTGGGCGATGTGTTCAAGATCATCCTGGCGGTGATCCTGCCGCCCCTCGGTGTATTTCTCGAGGTGGGCATCGGCAAGCATTTCTGGATCAATATCATCCTGACCCTGCTGGGCTTCATCCCGGGTATCATCCACGCGGTGTACATTATTGCCACGCGATGAGAACCACGCATGGATAGAGCCGACGACACGGAGCGGCTGCGTCGTCAAAAGCTGGCCAAGCTGCAGAAGCTGGCCGGCTTCATGGATAGCGCATTCGTCATCCCCGGAACGGACATCCGCTTTGGCATGGACCCGATTATCGGGCTGATTCCGGGCATCGGTGACACCCTGTCTGTCGCGGTGTCGGGCTACATATACAGCTTTGCCAGGGACGTGGGCGTACCGGGGCACCTGCGCATGCGCATGCTGTGGAACATCTTCATCGACTGGCTGGTCGGACTGGTTCCCGTTGTCGGTGACCTGTTCGACGTCAGGTTCAAGGCCAACAACCGGAACATCCGCATCATCATGGCGCATGCTGAGCGCCAGGCAGGCGCTGCCGGACACGGGGACAGCGGGCCAATCCGTAGCCACGACCCGGAATCGGAATCGGAGTCGAAAAACAGGGTCTAGCGGGCCACGCCGGCCGGCGTGGCGTTCAATCGCCGTCGATACAGACCCGGTCGCGCCCCGCCGCCTTGGCCGCATACAGCGCCCGGTCTGCCCGCGACAGCCATTGACCGGGGTCGTCGTCGGCCTTGAATCCGGCGGCGCCGATGGACACGGTCACGGGCCCGTCGGGCCCGCGCAGCCTCTCGTGAATGGCGGACTGGAACTTGTCCAGGGCAGGCGCAATGCCCTCCGGTGGCGTGCTGCGCATCACCAGGACGAACTCCTCTCCGCCGTAGCGGTAGAAGCTGTCAAAGGTGCGCATCGTATCCTTGACGATGCGCGCGAGATCCACAAGCACCTGATCTCCCGCGTCATGACCGTGACGGTCGTTGACCTCCTTGAAGTTGTCCAGGTCGATCAGCGCCAGGGCGGCGCACTCGCCGACGATCCTCGCCGCTTCGGCGCGGGCGGCGATCTCGCGGCGCAGGGCACGCCGATTGCCCACGCCGGTAAGCGGGTCGCGGTTGGCCATGACGTCAAGCTGACGATGCTGACGGGATGTCTGCAGGGCGAACACGAGACAGAACACCACGACCTGCAGCGCCACGGCGAGAAAGGTGAAGCGCTCGACACGATCGGTGAACACCTCCGGCACACTGCTGATCACGGCGATGAGCAGGCCGTCGAACATCGCCACGACAAACTCGCCCTGAATCAGGCGGTAGATGGCGAACGACCCTATGGCCAGGGATGCGACGGAGCTGAACACACTCAGCA
Organism: Chromatocurvus sp.; assembly: GCA_041685155.1. GTDB lineage: Bacteria > Pseudomonadota > Gammaproteobacteria > Pseudomonadales > Halieaceae > Chromatocurvus. The sequence goes on along the minus strand of JAWLGG010000079.1, from coordinate 3,946 downwards.
GGGCCAGATGGGTATCTGACTTCAGTCGCTCGAGCACCGCGGAAGCGAGCGTGGTTCCGCTGTGGGTGCCCTGTGGGTTGTCGGTGGTCACGCTGCCACTATACGACCTGGCGGTCGCAGGGGGAAATTGCGGATGGTGCCTGCCCGGGGGGGCGCTAGCGCACTGTCTTTGCCAGCTCGAGCCCCTGTGCCGCGCCAGGCTTGCCCGGGGCCACCGCACGCGGCACCAGGAACTCCGCGTAATCATCGAGAATCTCCGGACGCTCGAAGTGCAGGAAATGACCCACGCCATCGACCAGCAGGCACCTGCAGTCGGGAATGAGCTTCTTTGCAATCCACATGTCATTAAGATCGATAATGCGATCCTCCGCCCCGTTGACGATCAGGGTGCGCGCCCGGATCCGGGACAGGTCGATCACATCCTGCAGGTGACCCAGCTTGAGGATATTGCCGCAGTGCTCGTGGAAGGCGGCCGCGTTGATGTCGCTGAGATTCTCGAACTGCGACGCGATCTGGCGCTTGTAGGTGGGCCCGATCTGCTGGCCGAACATGCCGATGATGAGATCGGCTCCGGCGGCGTAGTTACGCGCGCGGTACAGTGTCTGGGCGTGCTCCACAACGCGTTCCATTTCGGCGTTGGGCTTCATGCCGAAACTGCTCAGGACGAGCTGCTGTACGGCATCGGGCCGCTGCGACGCATAACCCGCGGCAATTGCCGTACCCCAGCTGCTTCCCGCCAGCGTCAGCTCGCCACAGGGCGCGAAGTGCTGGACGAGGGCGTGCACAACGTCGAGCTGCTCCTGCACGGTAACATGTGGGCTGCCGGACAGGATCCGCGAGCGCCCGACGCCAGGCATGTCGAAGATAACGACCGTGAAATGCGGAGAGAACCGCTGCGTGACCGAGCGCCACACCGCCATGGTCTGGAGGATGCCGCTGACGCAGAGGAGCACGTTCGGGTGGTCGCCATAGCTGCGGAAGGGAATATGGAAGCGTCCGTGCTCGAGGATGCCTTTTGCGGTCTTCACGACTGGTACCCCGCCGGGGCTGCGCCTGTGGCACCGGGTCGCGCCAGCGCGGCGGCACGGCGGTCCGCGCGCCGGCTCTTCCAACGGTACCAGCTCTGGGGCGCGCAGCGATTGGCGACGCGGTCGAAGGGCGAGGTCACGAGCAGGCTGAGCACGCCCCGGGCACGATCAGCCCAGCGCGGCGAGGGCGCGCGCAGGGAGACGCCCATGCCCGCCTCCAGATAGTGGAACTCATGCCACCAGCCGCCGGGCATGTACAGCGTCTGGCCGGGTTCGAGCACCACTTCATAGGCCTCGGCGTAAGCAAGGGCCGGAAAGCGGGTGAAGTCCGGTGCATCCAGATCCACGTAGCTGCGCACCGTGAAGGGGTGCCGGTACAGCGCCGCCGACGCACTCGGCGGGAACAGCCGTATGCGACGCCGGCCGCGGATGACCGTGTGCAGCACATCGCCCATGTCGATGTCGTAGTGCAGCGGCGTGGTGCTCCCGGCGCAGCCGAGGAAACTGAAAACGAAGCGTCGGGAAAACTGCAGTCCGACATCCGGCAGGGACACGTCGTCGAGCAGTTCCGGCAGCTTCTGCGACAGGTTGTACAGAAACATGCGCAGGTCGCGCCCCCGATTCTGCGTCTGCTCCAGGAATTCCGCAAAGGTTACCGTGTCGATGCTGCCCATGTAGTCCTGCCCCGGTGCGCCGAAACTGGCGTCATACACGCGCACGCGGTGCGCACCGTATCGGGCGGACAGGCGCTCCGGCGTCCAGCGCTCGAGCGCGGGCCAGCCTGCGGCCATGTCCGTCACCACGAGCGGAACCCGGGCACGAATGGCGCGGCGCAGGCTGGCCCCGCCGGCGTGCGGCACCGACGGCAGCGACCGCCATGACAGGACACTGGCGGTATCCAGGATGTCGGCCCTCGCGGGCGGCCTCGCCGTCGACACGCGGATCGTCGCCGCGCTGCCGGCACTCACCGGTCGCCCCCTGCGTCCAGCTGTGCCAGCAGTTCCTGCCGATCACACACCGGGTCGTCACCGAACCAGATGGACCAGATCAGCTTGGCAAAGGCGGTATCCGTCGCCACGAAGGAGGGCTCGCCGTTGAACTCGGCAATCAGGCGACCACCGTCGAGCCAGTAGAACACCAGCTGATCGCCGGCGCGGGCATCGCGATCGATCGCGGCAATGAAGGCCGCGATGGTCGGCTCGGCGTCGACCAGCCACTGCGACTCACCGTTGCGCCGGATGCTTTCGGCGAATTCGTCACGGATCCGCTCAAGGCCCAGCTTCCGATGGAAGCGGATAAGAATGGCCTTGCTCCGCCCATCCTCGACCAGATTGCCCAGCGAGAGCGGCGCAGGGCCACCGGTTTCGGCGTAGTGCGCGATTCCGTAGACTTTGAAAAAGAGAAACACCCGCTCGGATGCGCCGGTGAACGCCATCCGGTGCATCTCGCCGTTTTCGCTGAACATCAGCTCGGGGGGGAACACCGCGCTGTCACCGGCCCGCGCGGCTGCTGGCAGGGACAGCGACAGCACAAGGAGTGCAAGCGTTGCCAGACCGGCCTTCAACGGCAACCGCTCAGGACGTGAGTAAAGCATGGCCTGGACCCTTCAGCTGATTCGGCATTGATCGTCTGTCCGGGATCGGTCGACTGCACTGCAAACTGCCACCGGTTTTTGCACAAACGCAGTAGTCTACGGGAATTGCGCCAGAAAACCATGGCGCAGTGGTCACCTGGAGTCAGGCAAGGGACTGCTCCCAGCTGGCGGCGTCGGCCACAATCAGCAGGGGCGCATCCAGCGGCCGCTCGGCCAGGGCCCCGGCGAGACCGTCGGGGCTGCCGATGGACACCGCTGGACAGCCGAAACCCTGCGCCACCGCCGGGAAGTCCGGCGCCTGGATATCAACCCCCCGACGCTCCACGCCGCTGGCATCCATGAAGCGGCGAATCTCCTCGTACCCGGCGTTGTGCCAAAGAATTATCACAACCGGCAGCTGCTCTTCCACCGCGGTCGCCAGCTCCGACAGGGTGAACATGATCCCGCCGTCACCCACCAGGGCGACCACCGGCAGGTCGGGCCGGGCCAGCTTCGCACCCAGGGCGGCGGGCAAGCCGTAGCCCAGGGTGCCGTAGCCTGTCGAGGCATTGAAGTAGCGGCGCGGCGCCGGCTGCGCCACCAGGTGGTTGCCGGCATACACCGGCGCGGTGGAATCCCCCACCAGAATGGCGTCGGGCACGGCCTCGCGCAGCACCCGGTACAGCGGCACATAGGGCGCGAAAGCGGGATCCCCCGCCAGCGCCAGCGCCTGCAGGGTCTGTGCAGTGCGCGCCGCGCCCGCCTTCGACAGCGCCTGCGGAAAATTCGCCAGCAGCTGCTCCAGACCACGGCGCGCATCGCCCACCAGCCCCAGGGAGAGTGACTGATTGCGCACCAGCTGCCGGGCGTCCAGGTCGATGCGTATCAACCGGCCGTTGAGGGCAAAACCGTCATCGAAGACCACGTCGTAGTCCGTCTCGCCCAGCTCGGTACCGACCGCCAGGATGACATCCGCGTCGGCAGCCAGCTGCCGGACCGCGGGCAGGGCGGCGTTCGCGCCCAGGTCCAGGGGGTGGTCGCGTCCCAGGATACCCTTGGCATTGATGGTGACCACCGCCGGGGCGTCCAGCCGCTCGACCAGTGCCCGGGCCGCGCTCGCGGCATCGCAGCAGCCACCGCCGAGCAGCACCAGGGGGCGTTCGGCGTGGCGCAGCCAGTCTGCCGCCAGCGCCACGCCCCCGGGATCGACGCCCGGACGGTACAGGCGCGCTGGCTGGCCCGGCGCGGGCGCCGGGACCGGCGCCGCGAACACGTCGACGGGAATCTCGATGTGCACCGGCCCTGGCCTGCGCCTTCGCGGTCTTTCAGGGCGAGCGCCCGGGGC
>JAWLGG010000078.1:0-9219 GCA_041685155.1 Chromatocurvus sp. | reverse complement strand
AAACGCATCGTACTCACCGGTGCCCTGCAGCCGGCGGCGTTTGCCGGCTCCGACGCCATTTTCAACATCGGCTGCGCGATCGGCGCCCTGCAGTGCGTGGACCCAGGCGTCTATATTGCGATGAACGGCCGTGTGTTCCACATCGACAACGTCACCAAGAACCTGGAGAAGAACCGGTTCGAGACCCTGCGCTGACAGCCGAAGACTGCGCGCAGAGTCCGACACGCCGATTCTCCGCGCGTCACCCTGGAACAGTCGGCGCCTCCGCTGACGCTCAGGCAAAGCGGAAGGTGTTTACCGGCTTACCGGGAGTGACCTGCCCTTCCCGTCCGACACAATCCTCATTCAGGAGTGCAGCGCAACTGCCGGCATCGCCTGCGTGCGCGAGGCAGCGCCGGCCATCGTCGAGACGGCCGAGAACCAGCCCGTGTGCCGGTGCCCCATCCTTGAAGGGCACCGCGTGCGCCTCCAACACCAGCCGACCGGGCGCCGGCTGCGCATTGAGCGTGGGGTGTGGCTCTCGGTCCAGCCGATCCTGCAGCCGCTCCCCGGCGCGCTCCGCCCAGGGAACGCCGGGCGCGGCAGAGCCATACAGACCGACTGCGTGCTTGGTCAGGTAGCCGCCGGTGGCGGTGACCAGACCGCGACTGCAACGCCCCTCTCGCAGCAGCTCGCAGAGACGGGCAATGGCATGCAGGGAGTAATTGTTGCCGGGACCGCCGAAGCGCATCAGCCCGCCGGTCACCGTAACGCCGCGGGCGTCATCCGGTGACAGACCGAGGGCACTACAGGCCACCTCAACCGCCGAGGGAAAGCAGCTGTAGAGGTCAAAGCAGCCGATGTCGTCGGTCGTGATATCCGCCATGTCGAGGGTCCGGGCAACGCATTCCGACAGTGCGGGTGAGCGATACAGGTCGGCGCGCTCCGCGGTATGCCAGACATCGTTCGCCTCCGCGCCCGCCTGCAGGTAGATCATTTGCTCCGGAGCAATACCCAGCTCCCTGGCATGGGCATCCGTCGTGAGGATCACGCTGGCCGCCATGTCGACGGCCAGAATGGCGTTCATGGCCCGGGTGTAGGGACTGGTGATCATGCGGTTGCCCGCGGCCGTGCTCAGCACTTCATCGGGGGACAGCGCGTCGCGCTTCCAGGCAAGGGGATTGTTCGCGGCCACGGCGCTCATGTCGCTGACCAGGCGCCCGAGCCGCTGCGCCTGCGCGGATTCGGACCAGCCGTGGGCATGGCGCAGCGCACTCTGGAACAGCGGGTAGGTATTGATCGGTTCGAACAGGCCGTGGGCACGCTCGGACGGCAGGCAGGGCTCGAGGCCGGGGCCCAGATCGACGGACTCGCGCTCGCCACCGCGCTGCCAGGACGCGAAGTCGGCGCCGCTGCGCAGGCCGGCAAAGAGCGAGGCCATGAGCTCGCAGCCGCTGAGCAGCACCGCCTGGTACTCGCCGCGCACCAGGTCATCGGCACAGCGGTTGATGAACCACTGCGGCAGGTTGCCGCCGTAGTCCGACGTCAGCAGGGTCGCGGGCGCAATGCCCAGACCCTCTGCCACACCCGAGCCGGCGTTTGCCGTGAACAGGCCGGCGAGTTCGGGAACCTGCCGTCCAAGAAAGGGAATGGAGACCAGGCAGTCGATCGCGTCGGCGACCGCGTCGCAGCCGCTATCCGCGAGCGCGAGACGGGCGCTGTCGATCATGCCCTGCACAGGCGTTCGCTGCGGATCGGCCTCGCGATAGGTGCACTGGCCGACGCCGATGATGACCGGGTAGAGCGTATGTTCCACAGAGTGTCCTCCTGTCAGTCGCTGCTGCTATGATTCAGGTGTGCGCAGTCTACGCGAGTGCGCATTCAGTGTGACGCAGCCGTCGACAGACCGGTCAGACGATTCCCCGACAGGATGATCATGCCCATGTCCACCCTCCGACTTTTTGCGGGCGACGCGATGGCAGGCTGCCGGCTGGCGCTGCTCTGCATCGTGTTCACGCGCTCTGCCCTGCTTGCCGACAAGGCCCAGGCCTGGGGGGCGCAGGGTCACCGCGTGGCCGGCGACATTGCCGAAAAGCACCTGACCCCCGCCGCGCGGAAGGCCATTGCCGATATTATCGGGCCCGAATCCCTGGCAACAGCCTCGACCTGGGCCGACCGCAAGCGCTCAGACCCGGCGCCATTCTGGCAGCGCACCGCCGGTGCCTACCACTACGTCAACGTCAACCCGCGCACCGGATACCGACCGCAGGACGCGCCCTCCGGAGGCGATGCCTATACGGCGCTGGCCGGCTTTGCCCGCGACCTGGCCTCCCCATCGACCTCCGCAGAGCAGCGCCGGCTGGCGCTGCGCTTCTCCCTGCACATCGTGCAGGACCTCCATCAACCGCTGCATGCCGGAGAACGCGATGACCGCGGCGGCAACGATGTCGACGTGACGCTCAGGGGACGCTCCAGCAACCTGCACCGCGTGTGGGATTCGGGCCTTGTCGCCGCCGCCCGCCGCAGTGATAGGGACTGGAGCCGGCACCTCGAGAGGCGCTTCCCCGAAACAGCGCGCCGCACATGGCAGCAGGCCGACCCCCTGGTCTGGATTCGCGAGAGCGCTGAACTGAGCCGATCGGTATATCCCGATTCCCCCGACCTGGACCGGCGCTACATCGACCGCCATCGGGAAACGCTGGAGCGCCGACTGGCCCAGGCCGGCGTGCGCTCGGCGGTCTACCTCAACCGGCTGTTCGACCCCGACCTCGACACGCCGCCGCTGCCGACGGCGCCGCCGACCCTGTGGCAGCGGCTAAAGGACTTCCTCCAGAAAATTATACAGTGAGCGATGCGAGCGGCGATCCGCCGACGCGCTGTACACGGCACCGAAATCCGGATCGTTTGCCTCTGGCACGGTGAAGGCGTGCATTGTGTTCCCGTAGGCATGCAGCTGCCAGTCTGCCCCGGCTGCCGTCAGTTCGGCACCCAGGTCGAGAATACTCTGCGGCTCCACCATGGGATCGTCGTAGCCGTGCAGGCACAGCACCCGGGCGCTGATCGGCGTGGGTTTCTCCGCGACCGGCCCGGGTGGCGCAAAGAGCCCGTGGAAGGACACAACACCGCGGACATCACTCCCGGAGCGCGCCAGATCCAGCACGCACAGGCCGCCAAAGCAGAAGCCGATGGCCGCGACCCTCCCGGCGTCCACCTCCGGCTGCTCGCGCAGCACCTCGATTGCGCGCTGCATTCTGCGCGTCACCAGGCTGCGGTCTTCCATGAACGGCGTCATCAGACGCTGGTTCTCCTCGACTGAGGTGCCGAGGACCCCCTTGCCATACATATCGAGCGCGAATCCCACATAGCCGTTGGCAGCAAGACTGCGCGCCCTGGCCATGTCGAACTCCCCGCGGCCACCCCAGGCATGGGCAACGGCAACCGCAGGCAGGGGGCCGGAGGCGTCGGCGTCAAAGGCCAGAAAGCCCTCCAGCAGCGTGCCGTCGCAGTCGTACTCGATAAAACGTTCCTCAATTGCCATTTCTCTCTCCTGTTCGCGGGGTTACAGATGTGTGGCTGTCAGTGTCCATAGGTGGTGGTTTTGCGGCATAGGCCTCGGGGTCGAGACGCCGCATCTCCGACTCGATCCAGGCTTCCACCTCGCTCATCACGGGTTCCGGGCGGCGACCACCGGCGTCGATCGGCGGTCCGATGGAGACATCTATGGTCCCCGGGACCAACCAGAACGAGCGGCGCGGCCAGCAGCGGGCCGAGGTGAGCGCAATCGGTATGATGCTGGCTCCGGTCGCAACGGCGAGGCGGCTGGCCCCGGATTTGTAGGTGCCGCGCTCGCCGCGCGCCGTGCGCGTGCCCTCGGGGAACATGATGACCCACTTGCCGCGATCCATGAGCTCCGCTCCCAGCGTGGCCACCCGGGTCCAGGCCGATGAGCGCTTGCTGCGATCAATGGGGATCATGTCCAGGCGGCCGAGGGCCCAGCCGAATACCGGGATGCGCAGGAGCTCGCGCTTGAAGACATAGGCCAGGGGGTGCGGTGTGATGCTGGGAAAAAAGAAGGTCTCCCATGTGGACTGATGCTTGGGGCAGAGAATTACGCGCTGCATGTCATCGGGACCCGGCAGGTGTTCCCAGCCGCTGATGCGGTAGCGCACGCCGCCCACGATCCGACTCGCGGCGATCACGCCGCGCAGCCAGGGCACGGCAAACCACCACCACAGCCGCTGCGACGAGACGAAGGGCGAGCAGACCAGCAGGCCCGCGCCAAGCGGCACGAGCGTTGCGACCAGCCACGCGAAGACGACCAGCGAACGCAGGGCGTTCATGCCGTGGCGGCCTGCCCCTGCGCCGGTGCCTCCAGCGCCGCGACAAACTCGGCGATGTTGGCGTAGGCCTCCTCCGCTTCCGGCAGCTCCGGCGTGAACATGGGCCAGACGTGGACCATGTGCGGCCAGGTCTGCAGCTGCACGGGCGAACCGGCGGCCTGGGCCTTCGCGGCGTAGCGGCGGGCATCGTCGATCAGCATCTCCGCCTCGCTGGCCAGTATCAGCACCGGCGGCAGCCCCTCGAGGTTGCCGCGCAGCGGAGAGACCTGTGGATCGCTCGGCGGAATGCGCCAGGAGAACCAGTAGAACCACCACAGCAGCGGCGTCGGCACCTTGAGCATCGGCGCGAACGCCGGGCCGAGCATGGGATCCGTCTCGACATTGTCGCGCAGGCTGGGCGAGGTCATGGTGGCGTCGGTGGATGGCGACAGCGCCACCGCCGCGTCCGCCATGCGCAGGCCGCAGTCCCGCGCCCAGGCGATGACGTCAAGGGTGAGGCTGCCACCCGCGGAGTCGCCAGCAACCAGCAGAAACTCCGGCGGTTCGGCATCGTCGGGCCCGTTGTGCAGTATCCAGCGATAGGCCTGCCGGCAGTCGAAAATCCCGTCGGCGCGCCGGTATTCCGGCAGCAGGCGGTAATCCAGAGAGAACACCGCGGCGTTGAGCGTCTGTGACAGCTTGTCGGTAACGGGCCGGTGGCTGAGGGGGCTTCCGGCGAACCAGGCCCCGCCATGGATGTAGAGCACGCGGCGCCGCGTATCCACGCCCGGCGCCTGCACCCATTCGCCGTTGACACCGTTGCGCTGCACCGGCGTGAAGGTGCTGGCGTAGGTCTTGCCCGCCGGGATGGAGTCCATGAGGTCACGAATCGTCCTGATGCGGCTGCGGCCGGATTCACCTGCCCCCACATTGGCAAACTCCCGCAGCTGCTCCACAACCGCGTAATGGGCATCGCTCGGCGGAGCCTGGGGCGACGGCTGCGGCGGACGATCCAGGTAACGCAGGTTTTCCCCGCGGAGGTAGCTGACACTGAACCAGACCAGCGCAATAACTATCAGGATGAGCCAGATCATGCACGTGCTCCGGGAAAACAAGAGCCGCATTAAACCAGACTCTGCCGGACTTGAAAAATGCGCGGATGCATCGATGCGCAGATAGCGTAGACTGGGGGATCAGCACCCAGAGACCGCGACACCCCAGGAGCCCTCCGGCACGCCAATGAAAAAGCTGTTGACGAAGGCCGAGCTGCGCGCGCAGCTGGCACAGGAGATGGAGCAGTACCTGGAACACGGCGGCGCGATCAGGACCGTGGACCAGGGCGTGAGCGGGCGCGAGACCGGCGCGCCCTTCCGCCCGGCAACGCGCGAGCTCTTCATCGAGCCGCGGGCCGAGCGCACACAGATCCCCGAGGTCATTGCCGCCCTGGAAGCCCGGCGCAAGCCCACCCGCAAACCCCCGGTCACCTCGCGCAAGCAGCAGCGCCGCAAAGTCATCTACGACGACTTCGGCGAGCCGCTGAGGCACGTCTGGAGCGACGACTGAGAGACAAGGGCGGTGAACTGCGCTTTGCCAGCCGCCGTATACCGGCAAAGCACAGGAGCATTGCATGATCACGCTGCACGAAGAGATCGAGGTCGGGCGCCCGCGGCAGGAGGCCTTCGCCTACATCGCCGATTTTCGCACCACCACCGAATGGGACGCCACGGCCATCCGCGCCCGGAAGACGACGCCGGGCGAGTTGGCGGTGGGCACGGAGTTCCTCGTCCACTGCCGCCTGCCCCTGGGTTCCGTCGCTATCAGCTATAGCGTGTCGGCGCTGGAGCACGGTCACTTCATCGAGCTGCGTGGATCCGCATCGCTGTTCGATATCGTCGACCGCATCACCTTTACCGATACCGATTCCGGGACGCACATAGACTACATCGCCGAGATCACGCCGAAGGGCGCCATGCGGCTTGCGGAAGGCGCCCTCCTCCCCGGCATGCAGCGCATGGGCAGAAACTCCCTGCGTGGCATGCAGCGCGCGCTTGAGGATGACTTTCCAGCGCCGGAAATCTCCCGCTGCAGCCGGCGCGCCGACAACCTTGTCCTCCCCGGCCTGGCCATGTTCAGCCGCTGGGGCTACAAGCGCGGTCGCAAGCACTGGAATCCGATGTCCGCCAGCCTGCATGACCGGCACATTGTCATTACCGGCGCCAACTCCGGTATCGGGCTCGCGGCGGCGCGCCAGCTGGCAGAGCGCGGTGCCCAGCTGACCCTGGTCATGCGCAATCCCGACAAGGCCGCAGAGACCGTCGAATCACTGGTGGCCGAGACCGGAAACCACCGGATCGCAGCGGAAATCGCGGACCTCTCGCTCATGCGCGAGGTCGACGCACTGATCGACCGCCTGGTGACGGCGGGTCGGCCCATCGACGTACTGGTGAACAATGCCGGCGCCCTGTTCAACCCGCGGCGTGAAACCGACGAGGGGCTGGAGGCCAGCTTTGCCCTGCTCCTGCTCAGCCCGTATCGGCTGACCCGCGGCCTGCAGCCACTGTTGGCCGACGCCGGCGGTGGCCGCGTCATCAACGTGGTATCCGGCGGCATGTACAGCCAGCCCCTCGAGGTACACAAGCTGATCGCGCGCGAGACAAACTATTCCGGAAGCGTTGCCTATGCCCGGGCAAAACGCGCCCTGATGGTGGTTACGGAACAGTGGGCCGAGGAATGGGAAAACGCTGGCATTGTCGTCAACGCCATGCATCCGGGATGGGCGGATACACCCGGCGTCGAGTCGGCGCTGCCGGGCTTCCACCGCCTGACGCGGCGAATTCTGCGCAGTCCCGCGGAGGGTGCCGATACAATTGTGTGGCTGGCGGCGGCGACCGAGGCGGGTGAGGTGAGCGGCAGGCTGTTTCTCGATCGCGAGCCCCGGACGACGCACCTGCGGGAGAGCACGCGGGAAACGCCTGAAGAGCGGGAAAAACTGCGCGAATTTCTGGCAGACTTCACGCTTGAGGACGCAGCGACCCGGGAGCCGGCAGCATGACTGATGACATTCATCCCTTTCGCATCGATATCCCGCAGGCGGCGCTGGATGACCTGCAGCACCGGCTGTCGCGCACCCGCTGGCCGGACGCCGAGACCTGCGCGGACTGGAGCCAGGGCACGCCGCTGGCCTACGCCCGCGAGCTGGCCGACTACTGGAGCAGCGACTATGACTGGCGGCGCTGCGAGGAACGGCTGAACAGTTGGCAGCAATTCACCACAGCCATCGACGGCATCCCGATACACTTCATTCACCGCATCAGCCAGGTTCCCGATGCCCTGCCCCTGCTGATTACCCACGGCTGGCCCGGCTCCATCCTGGAATTCCACCGGGTGATAGAGCCACTGGCAGACCCGGCGAACCACGCTGGCGACAGCGCCGATGCCTTCCACCTGGTGATCCCCTCATTGCCGGGCTACGGTTTTACCGGCAAGCCGACGCAGCCGGGGACATCGGTCGAGAAGATTGCCGGGATCTGGGGCACGCTGATGACCCGGCTCGGCTACCGGCGCTACGTAGCCCAGGGCGGCGACTGGGGCAGCCTGGTGACGCTGGCGATGGCCGCGCAGGAACCCGAGGGGCTGGCAGGCGTGCATGTCAACATGCCCATCGCCGCGCCGGACCCCGGGACCATGGAGTCGCTCACGCAGGACGAGACCGACGCCCTGGCCGCGCTGGAGTACTACCAGCGCTGGGACTCCGGCTACGCGCGGCAGCAGTCAACCCGGCCACAGAGCCTGGCCTATGGCCTTGCGGACTCCCCGGTGGGGCAGATGAGCTGGATCGTGGAGAAGTTCCAGGCCTGGACGGACTGCGAGGTCGATGGCGTGCGGCATCCCGAGAATGCCCTGGGGCGGGACGACATGCTCGACAACGTCATGCTGTACTGGCTGAACAACAGCGCCGGCAGTGCCGCGAGACTCTACTGGGAGAGCTTCCACGAGACCTCGTTTGAGCCGATCGACCTGCCCGTGGGCTGTTCGGTGTTCCCGAAGGAGATCATGCGCATCAGCCGGCGCTGGGCCGAGCAGCGTTTCCGCCATCTGCTGTACTGGAACGAGCTTTCCCGGGGCGGCCATTTTGCCGCCTTCGAACAGCCCGGGCTGTTTGTGGAGGAACTACGCCGCTGTTTTCGCAGCCTGCGCTGACCCGGCCGGGGCCTCGTCGAGGAGAATCTCCGCGAGCCGCGCACGATGCCAGCTGGCATCCCCCCACAGCACCTCGCTGTGCTTCTGGCGCTTGAAATAAAGATGCACGTAGCACTCCCAGGTAAAACCGATACCGCCGTGGGTCTGCACCGCGCGCGCCGCCGAGCAGGCCGCGGTATCGCAGGCGGAGGCCTGCGCCATGTGCGCCAGCTGGCGCGCCCGCCCCGGCTCGTGATCGATGGCGCAGGCAGCACTGTAGAGCAGTGAGCGGGTGGCATCGATACTCGACATGACGTCGACCAGCGGATGCTTTACCGCCTGGAAAAACCCGATGGGATGGTCGAACTGCTGACGCGATCGCGCGTACTCCACACTGGTCTGCAGCAGCCATTCCCCGGCGCCGGCCATGTCTGCCGCCAGCAGCGTCCACAGCGCCGGCATCGCGCGGGACAGCTCGTCGTGACCGGCATCGCCGAGACGCTGCGCCGCCACGCCTGCAAAGGTGACGCGGCCCTGGTCCCGCGTCAGATCGACGATGGCATCGGACTCCACGCTGAGACCCTCGGAGGCCACGTCCACCCAGAACAGACGCAGGCCCTCCGCGCCGTCGGCGCTGACCAGCAGGCGCTGTACCTTGCACAGGTCCTGCACGAAGTGGGCCCTGCCGCTGAGCACGTCGCCCTCGTAGGAGACGCCAGTGGCGCCGGCGTCCCAGGCACCC
>JAWLGG010000077.1:0-9235 GCA_041685155.1 Chromatocurvus sp. | reverse complement strand
GAGCATGGCGTCGGCTTCTTCATCCTCGCCGACGAGGAGCCGACCATCAATCGCAAGAAGTTCATCCGGTTCTGCGAGGAGCTCATTGCCCGCGGCCTGCCCGACAGGGTCAAGTGGGGTATCAACACGCGGGTGACCGACATCCTGCGTGACGAGAAGCTGCTGCCGCTGTACCGCGAGGCGGGACTGGTGCACGTGAGCCTGGGCACCGAGGCGGCGGCGCAGATGAAGCTCGACCAGTTCAACAAGGAAACCCGCGTCGAGGACAACCGCCGCGCCATCGAACTGCTGCGCGAGGCCGACATCTTCATCGAGGCCCAGTTCATTGTCGGCCTCGACAACGAGACCGCGGAAACACTCGAGGAAACCTACCGCATGGCCTGGGACTGGCAGCCCGATCTCGCCAACTGGGCCATGTACACGCCCTGGCCCTTCACGCCGCTGTTCCAGGAACTCGGTGACAAGGTGGAGGTGTTCGATTTCTCCAAGTACAACTTCGTGACGCCGATCATGAAGCCGAAGGCCATGGATCGCGGTGAACTGCTCGACCGGGTCATGAACAACTACCGGCGCTTCTACATGAAGAAGGCCCTGTTCCACTATCCCTGGCGCGGCACCGGCTTCCGCCGGCGCTATCTCCTCGGCTGTCTCAAGGCCTTTGCCAAGGCGGGCTTCGCGCGCACCTTCTACGACCTGGGCAAGGCCGGCTACTGGGGACCGCAGTCAAAGAACAAGGTGGACTTCCACTTCGACACCACGCGCAAGATCGCCCACGCGCAGCTCGAGGACTGGCAGTCCACCCAGGACCGGGCGGCACAGGCCCGCGCCCGCAAGCAGTCGGCGCAGGAACAGACCGCGGATGGCTCCCTCGATGAAGACATCATGGCGGTAAGGATCTGTGGTGGTGGCAATGAGCAGCTTGACGAGACAGAGACGGAGGCCGCGGTTCGCGCCTGAGGTGCGCGCAGCGGCGGCAATCGGGGCGGCTGAGCCGAACGAGGCCCGGATCGGTCCCAACAGCGTGCTTCAGCTGGTGCAGGTGCTGGATACGCATGTCGGCGAGGCGGCGAGGCAGGCTCTGATGCGGGAGGCCGGGCTCATGGCGCTGCCCGCTGACAACGGTCTCATGCCCGAGGGCCCCGCCGCACGACTGCACCAGGCGCTGCGGCTGCGCTACCCCGCCGAGGCGGCCTCTCTGCTGGCGGGTGAGGCGGGCGAGCGCACGGGTGACTACATTCTTGCGCACCGTATTCCCCATCCTGCACAGCGCCTGCTGCGTGTCCTGCCGCGCTCGCTGGCAACGCGGCTGCTGGCAGGGGCCATTGGCAAACACGCCTGGACCTTCGCCGGCTCCGGCGATTTTCGCGTGGCGCGAGGCCGACCGCTGACCTTCGAACTGCATGACAACCCGGTGGTCCGGGGCGAACATGCCACACAGCCGCTGTGCCACTGGCACGCTGCGGTCTTCCAGCGCCTGTTCAACGCACTGGTCTCGGCGGACATCCGCTGCGTCGAAACCCACTGCTGCGCCATGGGCGCCCCAGCCTGCCGCTTTGCCATTCACTGACCTCGCAGTGGGCGCCGTCTAATCAGGCTCCCAGCTGCCCGAGAGCGAGGCGTAGACCACGCCGCCGTCCACGGCGATGGTCTCGCCGATCACGTAGTCCCCCGAGCGCGCCGCAAGGTAGATCGCGACCGCCGCCATGTCCTCATCCCGGCCGATGCGCTTGCCGGGAATGGCCGAGGAGACCGTGTCGCCGTGGTCCCGCGCGGCCCGGTTCATGTCCGAGGGAAAGGCCCCCGGCGCTATGGCCGTGACGTTGATGTGGTCCTCGACCAGCCGCGCCGCGGTGCGCCGCGTCAGGTTGATCACCGCCGCCTTGGAGGCCTGGTAGCTGTAGGTCTCCCAGGGGTTGAGACGCAGGCCGTCCACAGAGGCCACGTTGATGACCTTGGCCGGCTGATCCGCGCTGGCGGCGGCCTTGAGCGCCGGATAAAAGGCCTGGGAAAGGAAGAAGGGCGACTTCACGTTCAGGTCCATCACCTTGTCCCAGCCTTTCTCGGGAAAGGTCTCGAAGGGTTCACCCCAGGCGGCACCGGCATTGTTCACCAGGATATCGAGGCGACTTTCATGTTCGGCGTAGGCTGCGGCCAGTGCCCTGCAGCCATCAACCGTGGACACATCCATCGGCAGGGAGATACAGGCCTCACCGAGTTCCGCAGCGACCGCATCACACACTTCTGCCTTGCGCGAGGAGATATAGACCCGGGCACCCTGGGCAATGAAGCCCCGTGCAATCATGAGGCCAATGCCCCGGGAACCGCCCGTCACCAGGGCCGTCCGGCCCTCGAGAGAGAACAGCGTCGACGTATCCATAAGCGCGCTCCTGCACAGATTGATTCAAACGAGAGCGTATCATAGTGACCCGCGACACAAGGGAGCCTCGACCATGAACCGGAAACTCTTCATCAGCATTCACCTGTACCTCTCGTCGTTCTTTGCGGCGGCCGTCATCCTGGTGGCGGTATCGGGAGGCCTGTACCTGCTCGGCGTAAAGGGCTCGGTGGAGGAGACACAGGTGGCCACACTGGCAACGTCCACGTTTGCCCTGCCGCAGAATCCCGACAGGGAGGATGTTGCAGCGCTGCTGGCGGCGGCCAAGGTGAGCGACTTCGACTTCGAATACCTTCGCGTGAGCGGCAGGCGCATCTTCACGCGCCCGACCTCGGAAACGCACTACGTGATAGAGACAGGCGGCCCGGTGCTGACCATCCTGCGCCGCGACCCCGACCTGCAGGCGCGGATGATCGAGCTGCACAAGGGTCACGGACCGACCGCGTTCAAGACCTTCCAGAAGGTGTTTGCCCTTGGCCTCGTGTTCATCATCCTGAGCGGTCTCTGGCTCGGGCTGTCGTCACCCCGACTCGTGCAGCGCACTGCAATCTCTTTCGGCGCCGGGCTGCTCCTGTTCCTTGCGCTGGTGCTCATATAGTGGTCCAGGGCGAACGGGGCCCGCGCTTTCGTCACCGCCTGCCAGGCCATATACTCGTGACCTGTGCACCAGCGGCAATGGCAGCATCGACCGACGCCTTCATGAAGGCGAGAACCAATGGGGTAATCCATACGTAGCTATGGTTGTCCCAAAGGATGAACCTGATATTCCCGCAACCAACCCGGAACCGGCTCTGATTCTGTGAAACTTCGACTCCCCGCCCTGCTGCGGCCCGTGGCAATTCTCGCCGGGGCGGGCCTCATCGCCTTCCTCATGCTGAGCAGCCGGCAGGCGCCCGTTCCCCGCAGCGTCGACAAGCCACTGCCGCTGGTGCAGGCGCAGACCATCAGCAGGGCCGACCTGCCGGTCACGATCGTCGCCTATGGCAACGTCACGGCCTGGCGCGACCTCGAGCTGACCGCCCAGGTCACGGGCCGGGTACTGTGGGCGTCCGCTGCATTCGAACCCGGCGTTGTCGTGGCGGAGGAGGAGCCGCTTATCCGTATCGACGCCACCGACTACGAGCTGGCCCTGGCCGAGGCACGTCAGTCTCTGGCAAGTGCCGAGCTGGCGCTGGCCGATGCCGAGTCACTGCGGCAGAAAGCGCGCATCGAGGAGGCGGAAGCCACGGTCGTGGCGGCCAGAGCCCGCATCGACCGCGCGCAGCGCGACCTGGACAACACCGAAATCCGCGTGCCATACAATGCGGTGATCGACTCGGCCCTGGTCGAGGTCGGACAGTTCATCAGCGCCGGCACCCAGGTGGGTCGCATCCTCGGCAGTGACAGGGCAGAGGTGCGCCTGCCCATCACCCAGCAGGACGCACTGCTCATCGACGACAGCGAGGAGGTGCCCGTCACGCTCAGCAGCCGGGCGGGATCCCGCGACCTGCGCTGGCAGGGCAGGCTGGCGCGCATCGAGGCGCGGGTCGACAGCGAGACCCGCGTGATTCCGGTGGTGGTCGAAGTGCCGGAGCCACTGAACACCGCCCGACACGACACCGCCCTCCCCTTCGGGCTGTTCGCGCGCGCGGAGATCGTCGGCAGATCGGTGCCCGACGCTGTGCGCATTCCCCAGGCTGCCCTGCACGGTGACGATGACGTGTTCCTGTTCGTGGATGGCAGGCTGCAGCGCAGAGCGGTGACGGTGGAGCGCATACGCGAGGGACAGGCGCTGGTGACGGATGGCCTGGCTGATGGCGATCGCGTCGTCACCACGCGCCTCGACCTGATGTTCGAGGGCATGGAAGTCGATCTCACCAATGAGTGACCTGCCGCCGCCACACCAGCGTGGCCCCGTGGCCTGGATGGCACACAACCCGGTCGCGGCCAACCTGCTGCTGATTATCGTGGTGATTGCCGGGCTGTTCGCCATCGAGGAGCTGGACAAGGAAATCTTTCCTTCCTTCCCCACCGAAACCTTCACCGTGACGGTTCCCTACCCCGGCAGCTCTCCGGAGGAGGTGGAGCGCGGGATTGTACTGCGCATCGAGGAAGCCCTCCGGGATATCGTCGGCATCAAGGAGATCCGCAGCGAAGCCCGCGAGGGCGTCGGCGTTGTCACCGTGCAGATGGTGCCGGGGAGCGACATGGCCCGCGCCGTGAATCTCGCCAAGGTGCGCATCGACGGCATCGCATCGTTCCCGGCGGATGCCGAGGAGCCCATCGTCGAGGAGATCATCTTCGCCACCCGTGCCATCCGCGTCAGCCTCTTCGGCGATATCGACCCGCGCAAGCTCAAGGAGCTGACCGAGCGGGTTCGCGAGGAGATCCTCGCACTCGGCGGCATCAGCGAGCTGTCCGTCACCGGCGAGCAGGACTACGAGATATCCATCGAGCTCTCCGACGAGGAGCTACGCGCCTACGGACTCACCTTTGACGACGTTGTGACGGCGGTCCGCAACAGCTCGCGCGACCTGCCGGGCGGCGTCATGCGCACGGATTCCGGTACCATCACGCTGCGCTCGATCTCCCAGGCCTACAAGGGCCGGGATTTCGAGCAGCTCACGCTGGTATCGCGCAATGATGGCACCCGGATACGCCTGGGCGATGTCGCCGACGTTCGCGACGGCTTCGCGGATCAGCCCGTGCTCAGCCTGGTCAATGGACAGCCGGCGCTGACCCTGGATATCGAGCGCGTCGGCGACCAGGACGTTCTGCAGATCACGGAAGACGTCCGGGACTACGTTGCACTCAAGCAGAAGGAACTGCCCGAAGGGGTAAAGATCGAAGCCTGGAGCGATGCCAGCGTTGTCCTCAAGAGCCGCATCGACCTGATGCTGCGCAACGCCGCCCAGGGGGGCCTGCTGGTGATCATCGCCCTGGCCCTCTTCCTCGACCTCTCGCTCGCATTCTGGGTCGTGCTCGGCCTGCCTTTTGCCGTGTTCGGCTGTCTCGCCACGCTGCAGATTCTTGGCCTTCCGGTCTCCATCAACCTGCTGTCAGTGTTCGGCTTCATCCTCGTGCTCGGTCTGCTGGTGGATGACGCCATTGTCACCGCGGAGAGTGCCTACGCCCGCCTGGAACAGGAACGGAAAGGCCTGCAGAGCATTATCGGCGGGGTGCAGCGCGTCTCCACCGCCACCATTTTCGGTGCGCTGACCACGGTGGTCGCCTTCGGACCCAGCCTGTTCGTCAACGAGGGTTTCGCCCGCGTGCTCACCCACCTGGGCCCGGTGGTCATGCTCTGCGTCATTTTCTCGCTGATCGAGACCAAGCTGATCCTGCCGGCGCACCTGGCGCATGTGCGACCGCCGGACCCGGACGCCATTGCCCGGGGCAACCGCATCAAGCGCATACAGCATGCCCTGGCCAGTGGCCTGCAGACCTTCGCGCGCGGACCGTACCAGCGCGCGCTGACATGGGCAGTCCACTATCGCTACACCACCCTCGCCATTTTCGTCAGCGGCCTGATCATCTGCCTGGCGCTCATCCCCGCGGGGATCCTGCGCGTCGTGTTCTTCCCCACCATCCCCTCGGACGTGATCCGCGTCAGTGTGGAAATGCCCCAGGGTACGCCGTGGCAGAAGACCCACAACTACGCCCGCCGCATCGAGGCGGCAGCCCAGGCCATGAACGAGCGCCATCGGGAGCAGGATCCGCAGGGGCGCGACGTCATTCTCACCATGCTGCTAACCTCCGAGAGCGACACGAGTGCGGCGCTGCAGCTGGAGCTGCTCAAGAGCGAGGACCGCGAGGTCAGCTCGGACGTCCTCGGCCAGTGGCTGCGCGACGCCCTGGGGCCCCTGCACGGCGTGCGCTCGTTCCGGGTGGACAGCAGTGCCGGCCCGGGCGGCACCCCGGTCGACATCCAGCTCAAGGGGCGTGACCTGGAGGAGCTGCGCCGCGCGGCCAGCGAGCTCAAGCTGCAGCTGGCACGGATAGACGGCACCCGGGACATCCGCGACAGCTTCAACTCCGGCGGGCGCGAGCTGGACATCAAGGTCACCCCCGAAGGCGAGTCGCTGGGCCTGGGCGACGTCACCCTGGCCAGCCAGGTGCGCCAGGCCTTCTTCGGCGCCGAAGTGCAGCGCGTGCAGCGCGGACGCGACGAAGTCAGGGTCTACGTGCGCCTGCCCGAGCAGAAACGCACCCGGCTGGATGCCCTGCAGGAACTGTGGATCAGCCTCCCCGACGGCAGGCGCGTGCCCTTTCCCGTGGTCGGCACCGCCACGGAGCAGACCGGCCTGAGCGTGATACAGCGCGTGGACCTGTCGCGCGTCGTGAACGTGCAGGCGGACGTGAACAAGAGCGTCACCTCCTCGAGCGAGGTGATCGAGCGGGTCGAGAGCGACCTTCTGCCAGACATACTCGCGCGCCATCCCACGGTTCGCTACGACGTCGCCGGTGAGGTGGAGGAGCAGCGGGACACCTCCCGTGGGCTGCTCTACGGCATGATCATCGTGCTCATCCTGATCTACGCGGCCCTGGCGATTCCCCTGAAAAGCTACCTCGAGCCCCTGCTCATCATGTCGGTGATTCCCTTCGGCGTGACCGGGGCCTTTCTGGGCCACCTGATCCTCGGCATGGACGTGAGCGTGCTGTCCGCCGTCGGCATCATCGGGCTGATCGGGGTGGTGGTGAATGACAGCCTGGTACTGGTGGACCACATCAATCACTACGTGGACGAGGGGCGCGACTGGCGGACGGCCGTCCTGGAGGCGGGGCCCTCGCGGTTCCGCGCCATCCTGCTGACCTCACTGACCACCTTTCTGGGGCTGCTCCCCATCCAGCTGGAAACCTCGCTGCAGGCACAGTTCGTCAAGCCCATGGCGACCTCGGTCGCGTTCGGGATTTTCTTTTCCACCGCGGTGACGCTGTTCCTGGTGCCCACGCTGTATTATATCTCCCAGGATCTGCGGCGGGTGTTCACTCCGGGACGGGTACGAAACCGCGCGCGGGGCGTCGCGTCCACTGGCGACACGGGTTGAGAGGATAAACACCGGCATGGACCTGCGGCAGCTACGGTACTACATTGCGGTCTACGAGCAGGGCAGTGTCTCGCGCGCCGCCAGTGAAATTCCGATCAGCCAGCCCGCCCTGACGCGCAGCATACGCCTGCTGGAGAACGAGCTCGGGGTCAGCCTGCTGCAGCGCCACGCCCGGGGCGTCATCCCCACCAGTGCCGGCGAACGCTTCTATCGCCACGCCTACCGCATTCTTGCGGACTGCTCCCAGGCCCGGGAAGACATACGCGACGCCGGTGACTCCCTGTCGGGGGAGATTGTGATCGGCGTCGCCGCCCTGTTTGCCTATACCGTCATGGAGCGCATCGTGGGTGAATTCTGCGAAAAACACCCCGAGGTAAGGATCACGGTGACCCAGGGCCTGCTGGGTGACCTGCTGTCGGGGCTGGAGCGTGGCGAGATCGAGCTGGCACTGTGCAATTTCCCGGTGCAGTCACTGCCCCACACGCACGTTGCGGAAGCGCTCATGGAACTGCACTCCTACGCCTACGTCAGCACCGAGCATCCCCTGGCGGGCCCCAGTGAGGTAACGTGGCGGGCTGTCGCGGAGGCGCGCTGGGTGAACTTCAACCAGCCACACTCCCAGGAAGCCTTTCAGGCCCTGTTCCTGAACCAGAATATCGCCCCGCCCCGCACCCCGGTCCTGACCAACTCACTCGCGCTGATCAAGTCGATGATAATCAGGCGGGGCTTTATCGGTCTGCTTCCGGAGCAGCTCATGGCTGGGGAAACGGCGCAGGGCTCCATTGTGCGCCTCGCGTTGCCGGGGACGCCGATCACGCGCAGGGCGGGCCTGATCACCCTGAAAGACAGCAACCGCCGGCCGCTGACAGAGCTCTTCGCCGATCACATCCGCGCGACCTGCCGGGAGATTCAGGTCATGCGGTAGCGGGCCGGACGCGGCCCGGTGCCGAGCAAAGCAGGTCGCACCGGCAGCGTTTCACTCGGTACCGATCGACCCCTACAGCCTACCTGCTACAGCTTGAACTGCAGCGGGCGTTCAAAGTCCTGCCAGCGCGGCAGCAGAAGCTCCGGATAATCGCGGCGCGCGCGATCGAGGAACTCGTCGGGCAACTCCTCCACCGAACTGATCTTCTTGCCGTCGAACATCGCCATCAGGTGTCCGGGCTGATCGCCCATGTTCAGCCAGCGCGGGTAATCGTAGAGATAGCTGCCCACGAAGTGCGCCGGCAGGGAGTTGATGGTCGGGTTGGTGAACTCGTCGAAGGGCACCCAGGCGCAGGAGTTTTCCTGGTGTGTTATGGGCTTCTCCGGCGGGGCACCGCGCACGCTGTCGAGCTTGAGGAGTTCGTCCTCGAGCCGGAACATGGCGTAGCGCTCCTGATAGGTACCGTCACTGTTCACGTTGCGAAAACCCCGGGGGTTGTGCACGGTGCCCGGGTCCGTGGTGATGATCGAGGGACCGACCTCCACCGTCTCGCCCGTGACCGGATTGCGCACCTCGCTGGTGAGCTCGCCGTTGAGGTCCCGGGGGAAGGAGAGATTGTGTGCATGCAGGCGGAAGTTGTTGTCGCCCAGGTGCCGCAGCAGGCTGTACTCGATGCCCTCATAGCGCACCAGCGGTATCGGCGCCTGCGTCACCGGCACGGCAAACACGATCCAGTGATACCAGGTAATGGTCGAGCTTTCCTCAGCGAGGTTGCGCTCCACCCGCAGGTGCGCGTGCAGCCTGGCTACCGGGTCGTCGAAGTGCAGGAATTCCGAGCGCACCTTCGCCACCTTGTTCTCATCCGGCGTGGCTGGCACCGGGCGGGGG
>JAWLGG010000076.1:0-9343 GCA_041685155.1 Chromatocurvus sp. | reverse complement strand
CTCCTCTACGCTCTCCTCGACGGCGCCTTCAACACTCTCCTCGACACCCTGCTCGACGCCGGCCTCTACAGTGTCGGCAATCTGCTCCTCGACGCCGGTCTCGACACTGTCTTCAACCGCTTCCGCCACGTTGCTTTCCACCGTCTCCTCGACAGCGTCCTCGACACTGTCGCTTACGCTGTCCTCCACCGCGTCGGCGACCGCTTCCTCGACATCAGCCTCCACCGCATCCTCGACTGTGTCGGAGACGGCGCCCTCCACGTCAGCCTCCACGCTGTCCTCGACCCCGGCCTCCACGCGATCGGCCACCTGCTCCTCGACATCGGATTCCACGCTGTCCTCGACCCCGGCTTCCACCCGGTCGGCAACCTCCTCCTCGACGTCGGACTCGACCGCGCCTTCGACGCTGTCGGCAATGCGCTCCTCTACATCGCCTTCGACCTGGTTCTCTACACTGTCGGCGACCACCTCCTCCACGGAACCCTCGACTTTCGAGTCGATGGTCTGCTCCACGGTCTCCTCGATGTTCTGTTCGATTTCTTCCTGAATATTCTGCTCGGTGATCTGCTCCACATCCTGTTCGACGCGGTCTTCCACCTCCTCTTCGACCTGCTCCTCGATGGGATCCGGCCCGAGGTATCCGCCAACCGGCAACTGGGCCACCACCGGATGCGCGGCCACGGCGCAGGCGATAAGGAGACCGGCCCGCCCGCCCTGACGGCAGAGCATGCGAGCAAGCATGCGTCGGGAGAGGAAATCTGTTCTCGATAAGGGCAACATAGGTTTCACCGTTATGACCAGTTGGGCGGCAACTACTGTATGAAACCACCGCCCTTGCTTATACTGACGCGTTTCCGGCATTTTAATTCCCCTCGGGGAATAAACACGTGCACAAAACCGTCACACAGGTAACGAGGACTATATGCCGTCGCTCAATGCAAGGCAACGCAGTGACCTGATGGAAGAGCTCGGCGGTCTGCGCCGGTTCTGCCTGTCACTGACGGGTGCCGCGGCGGATGCAGACGACCTGCTGCAGTCCACTGTAGAGCGCATGCTGGAGAAAGGCATGCCCGAGGACGCGCACACGGCGAAGTGGGTGTACCGGGTCTGCCGGAATATCTGGATAGATGAGCTGCGCTCCAGGGAAGTCCGGCAGCGACACGCACTGGCGGTTCAGGCGGTAGAGGAAGTCGAGCAGTCGCCCTCCGCCGAAACCCAGGCGGGCGGCGAACGCCATCTGGCTGCGGTCAACGAGGCGCTCATGCGCCTGCCGCCGGAACAGCGACTGGCACTGATGCTGGTTGCGGTGGAGGGAAAAAGCTATGCCGAGGCTGCAGACATCCTGCAGGTCCCGGTGGGAACAATCATGAGCCGCATAGCGCGTGCTCGCAGGAACTTACTGGAGGACAGGGTGCTCAACCGCGGCTGACGGCGCGGTCACCCGAGGCAGGACTATGGCGATCAGCGAAGCAGATTTTCAACGGCTGTCACGGCTTCTCGACGAAGAGCTGGACGCGGAGGCACGGCAGCGCCTGGAGCAGCGCATCGCGCTGGAGCCGGAGCTTGCCGACACCTGGCGCCAGCTGCAGGCGATGAATACGGAACTGCGCCTTGCCTATGCGGGCGGCGCGGCGGCTGCTGTTCCAGGGGAAATCCGCGCCCTGCTCGAGGATGAAAAAGCCTCCCGCGGCGGCACCCCGGGCAATATCGTCCCACTGTTCCGGCGGCGGCAACTCTGGCCAGCGGCGCTGGCGGCATCCTTGGTGCTCGCCGTTTCCATCGCGCTGCTGCCCGATGGAACGCCCCGGAAGCCGGGCATGACGCTGGCTTCCGCCCTCGATTCGATGCCGTCAGGAGACGACTGGCATGCCCTGGATGACGGCAGTAAGGCGCGGGCGGTTCTGACCTTCCCCAATCACGAGGGCGGCTGGTGCCGCGAATTCCTGCTGCGCGAGGCCGATGCGAAAGGCACGGTCCGGGGCGTTGCCTGTCGCGCTGGCGAAGACTGGCGCACAGAGGTCATTGCGCAGGGAGCTGGCCCGGACAGCAGCGATGTCTACCGACCCGCCGGCGCGGGCGACAGCGATGCGGTGCACCAGTTCATACGCGACCAGGCCGCCGATATACCCCTCGACGGGCCGCAGGAAAAGCGGATCATCGCGCGCAACTGGCGCTGACAGCGCAGCAAGCGCCCCGCCAGGGGCGCAATACCCAACCGCCACATCTCGCTGAACAGAAAAAATGAAAGGCAACAGTGCGGGGCTGCACGGGTACCGCACTCCGTGCGCCACGAAGGACTGTGCGCGACGCGCTGCAGCTTCCTCCCTCCGCTGCATGTCGACTCAGATCAAGGATGGCAGCCGGAATCCGGTACCGCCTGCGGCTTTCATCGCGGATGGGGTTGTGTGGTGAGGTGCCGCGAGCCGCCACCCGCCCCTATGCTGGGGCTGGGCGGCACCCAATGGCTCTACGACGCTACCACACAAGGGGTTTCACTCCTCCCTTGTGCTGTTAACGTCCAAGCCCTGCGGTTATTCCATGAATTTCATGGCCGTTGGCACCTCAGGATATCCGCTGCCGGGAGACCCTGCGCCGGGAGTGCTCCATCAGAGCCCAGAGAATATTGCTGGAGCTCACCTGACCCACCAGTCTGCCATTCTCTATCACGGGCCGTCGCCGCTGGCGGGTTCTGAGCATGTCCTGTGCGACCTCGACTATATTGTCCTCCGGGCCGCAGCTGTTGATGTCGGCGGTCATGGCCTCGTGGACAAGCGCCAGTTCGGGGTCACCGTCATTATAAATTGCCGTCAGAACGGCCCGTATGCAGTCCAGTTCCGACAGCACACCTACCGGGTGCCCCCTGTCGTCAACTACGGTAACGCCCGTCAGCCGGTGATCCACAAGCGTTTCGATCGCCTCGACAAGATTGGCATCCCGCCCGATTGTCAGCGGCTTCTTGCGCATGCAGTCGGCTATCCTGGTGGGCTGTGTCATTGCAAGTGCTCCAGGCAACGATGGATTCAGCAAAACGGTACCCTGCCGGCGCCGGAGAGTCCAGCATCCTTCGCCGGGACCGCCGGCGTGCAACGCAGCCGCTGGCCAAGCGCCCCATCCGGTAGGGTTTCGGCCTCGCGCAGGACCCCTTTGATCCGCTAGAGCTGCAGGCAGAAAACCCGGGAATTCCGCCGCAACACCCGCTATCCTAAAAGTCATATACGCACAACAAAGGAACGTTTATGATGACAATGCAACAGTTCTCCCGGCCGACCATGGCCCTGCTGCTGGTGGCCCTCGCCGCCTGCGGGAACGGCGGGAAAGGCGATAGCGACGACCGGGCCGCGGTGTCTCCGGCTGCCGCCGACACGCCGGTCACTGAACTCGTCAGGCCCGATGGCGGCTACCCGGTCCGCCCTCTCGCCAAGGACACTGTCGTTCTCAAGGTCGTGCAGAACGGGGTGCGCAACCTCGAGGATTACCCCTCGGTCGCCGAAGGGCTTGCGGCCAACCTGGAGCATATGTCGTCGTTTGTGCGCCGGGCCTGCGAGGAGGGAGCGCCACCGGATTTCATACTCTTCAATGAGTTCCCCCTCACCGGCTACTCGACGCGCCCGCGCGCGGAGAAACTGGCCTTCACCCTGGAGATTCCCGGACCGGAAACCGACGCACTGGGGCAACTCGCCCGTGAGTGCGACACCTACATCATCTTTGGCAGCTACGCGAGGGACACCGACTGGCCCGGGCACATACTCAGCATCAACGCCGTCATCGACCGCGAGGGCGCTGTCGCCGCGAGGTTCTGGAAAACCCGCAACGTCAAGCGTCTCGGTGACAATGGTGAAATCCCGACAACCACGATAGAAAGCGTGCGCGACCGCTACCGGGCCATGTACGGCATCGAGGAGGAGTTCCCGGTGCTGCAGACAGAGTACGGCAACATCGCGGTGAGCACAGTCCAGCTCGATCCCTTTGTCTTCGCCGCCTACGCCATGCGCGGCGTGGAGATTCTCCTGCGCACGGCAACCCTTTTCGCCCGCGACGATGTACTGGCCAGCGCGCGCTTCCATAACGTCTATACCGCCATGTCCAACATCACCTTTGCCGAGGGCAGTGGCTACGAAGAGTACGGCGGCGGCTCCCTGATCGTGAGCCCCCAGGCTGAGATCCTGGCCGAGAGCCCGGGGAACGACGAGGCCATCATCGAGGCCGAGATTCCCATTGCCGCGTTCCGTGAAGGACGCAGCATACCGCGCTATCCCCTGGCAGTTGTCGAACCGGTCTTCGACCAGTACGTGGACGAAATACCGCTCAATCACATGGATCTGCCGCCCTCCGAGCTGCCCGCCGACCGCTCGGCAATGAAGGACCTGCTCGACAGCGTCAGCCGCTGGCTGCCCTGACCCGGCGGACAGGTGCGAAGCAGGCATGCTAACCTCTGGCGGGATAATCACAGGGGCAGCAGGCATATACCAGGCATTCGATTTCAGCAATGCCGTGGTCTGAATCACCCGCGCCTCCCCGGGCATCGGCGCGGCGCTGGCAAAAGGGGTAACCGGGCTATGGCAGGACGTCGATGTGTCGCGTCTTTGCGGCCGATCATCGCCATCCTTGTGCTGGCAACCCTGTGGGGCTGTGGCGACTACCGCCTGAAGAACCTCGCCAAGTCGGATATCGACCTGGTAACCGATGAGTTCATTGCCGAGACGCGACTGCTGATGACAGAGCTGGTCGTGAAACTGTACGCGCGCAATCCGCGAGAGCTCACCAGGGTCCCCGGTATGACACTCGATCGCCGCCTGCAGCTGCTGCAGGATTCGCCGGCCACGCTGGTCTTCGACGAACTCGGCGGACGCCAGGAAATCGCGGCCCTCGAGATGGTATTCAATCCGGATTTCCAGGGGGATCGTGTGTTCGCACTGGCCGTGGGGCTGGGTGGCATGCTGCGGCGCAGCTACGACTACCGAAGGGAATCCTGGATTACACTGTCACTGGATGCCGAGCGCCTGGCGACCAGCGCGCGCAATATCGAGATTCTGGTGTGGCGCCTGAACAACACCCGTCACGCCGACGGCCGCCCCTTCCTGATCACCAGCGAATACCGGGGCGTCACCGACAATCTCAGCTTCGAGAGGCTGTTTGGCAAGCTCATCGCCCTGCAGGACATGATGGCGCGGATTGCCGGCGATGCCGGCGACCGCCGTGTGACCCGGGTCATTCACACCGCATCGTCAGTGTTCATACCCTTGCCGATGTAGGCATCCCCTTGCGCGACATTGCGGACACAGACAGGGCTGCCCGGGATCAGGCAGCCTTCGCGCTTTCCTGTTCGGCCCGCTCGACGGCGATCGCGGGCGGCGCAAACCGCTCGCCATAGGCTGACGCGAGCTCGCGACAGCGGCTGACGAAGCGCCCGTAACCGTAGGTGCTCACGAACTGCAGCAGGCCGCCCGTCCAGACCGGCGCGCCGATGCCCATGATGGAGCCGATGTTGCCGTCCTCCTCCGAGCGCAGCACGCCGCCCTCAAGGCACTTCAGGGCCTCGATGACCTGCCGGAAGAGCAGGCGGTCCTTGATGTCCGTTTCCGGCACGCAGACATCACTGCGGTAGTAGAGGTCCAGGAGACCGGGCCAGATGCGCTTGCTGCCGTCCTCTGCGTAGTCGTAGAAGCCGCCACCGTGGTGACGGCCGCCACGACCGTGCTCCCCGACCAGTGTGTCGACCACGCCGCGGGCAATGCTGCCATCGCCCCAGGCGTCCTCGACACCCATCTCGCGCCAGGTCGCCTGCGCCTTGCGCGACAGTTCGAGGCTGACCTCGTCATAGACGGTGAGCGGTCCCACCGGCATACCCACGGCCTTGCCCAGGTTGTCGATCAGCACCGGGTGCAGACCCTCGTGCAGCAGGCGCACACCCTCATCCAGGTAGGTACCAAAGGTGCGCGAGGTGAAAAAGCCCAGCGAATCGTTCACTACAATCGCTGTCTTGCGTATCTGGCGC
This sequence comes from Chromatocurvus sp., assembly GCA_041685155.1. Taxonomy (GTDB): domain Bacteria; phylum Pseudomonadota; class Gammaproteobacteria; order Pseudomonadales; family Halieaceae; genus Chromatocurvus. Next base: position 3,348 of record JAWLGG010000076.1, on the reverse strand, counting down.
GCGTAGTCAAACGCCCGGGCGAGAGCGGCATCGGAAGTCTTCTCCCCCATGATGATCTCGACCAGCGGCATCCTGTCCACCGGCGAGAAGAAGTGGATGCCGATAAACTGTTCCGGCCTGCTGCTGGACTGCGCCAGCTGCGTGATCGGCAGGGTGGAGGTATTGGAACCCCAGACGCCGTCCTCGCTCAGGTACTGCTCACAGTCCCGGTTTATCTCATGCTTGAGCGACATGTTCTCGAACACCGCCTCGACGATGAGGTCACAGCCCTGCAGATCCCCGGCTGCGTCGGTCGGGTGTATAAGCGCCAGCACCTCCTCGCGCTTTTCCGGCGTCATGCGCCCGCGCTCGACCCGCTTGTCCAGCAGACGGCGGCTGTAATCCTTGCCTTTCTCCGCGGCGTCGCGCGAGACGTCCTTCAGGACCACCTCGATGCCCGCCATGGCCGAGACGTAGGCGATCCCCTGCCCCATCATGCCCGCGCCCAGCACGCCGACTTTTCGCGTCGTGTGTGGCGGCACATCCCGCGGCCGGCTGGCGCCGCCGTTGACCTTGTTCATGGCGAAGAAGAAGGTGCTGATCTGGTTCTTCGCTTCTGGCGTGGTAACCAGGTAGGCCAGTCCCCGCGACTCGACGCGCAGTGCGGTCTCGAGATCAAGGCGCGTTGACTGCACGGCAATGTCGAGAATCTTCTCCGGCGCGGGGAGCAGTCCGCGGGTCTTCTTGCGCAGCATGGCGGTGGCCACGGGCAGCATCTGGGCGACTTTCGGTGCGTTGGCGTCGCCCCCGGGAATGCGGTATCCCTTGCGGTCCCAGGGCTGCACCGCGGCGTCGGGGCTGTCCCGGTTGGCGACAATCCACTCGCGCGCCGCAGCGACCAGATCGTCCCGTTCGCGCACCAGCGCGTGGATAAGACCGTCGTCCAGCGCCGCGGCGGGCGCCACCCGCTTACCCTCCAGCAGGTAGGGCAATGCCTTTTCGAGTCCGAGCAGGCGGGTCAGGCGCACCACGCCACCACCGCCCGGCAACAGGCCCAGCGACACCTCCGGCAGGCCGAGCTCGACGGAGCGGTCATTCCAGGCGACCCGGTAGTTGCAGGCAAGGCAGATCTCGAACCCACCACCGAGAGCGGCGCCGTTGATGGCAGCCGCCACCGGTACGGGCAGCTTCTCCAGCCTGCGCAGCTGGGACTTTACCGTCTGCGTGCCCTGCATGAAGTCACCGATGTCATCGGGCGTCACGGCGAGCAGCGCGTGCAGGTCACCCCCGGCAAAAAAGACCTTCTTGGCCGACGTGAAGATCACGCCCGTCAGATCCGGCTCCTGCTCGAGCCTGTCCACGGTGTCGCCCATGGCGTCGCGATACTCCTCGTTCATCGCATTGACCGGCCCGGTCATGTCCATGGTCACCGTGACAATGCCGTCGGCGTCTTTCTCGTACTGGAATACACTCATGCTGCAAACAACTCCCGCTATATGGCTGCGCGTCTAGACGCGCTCGATGATGGTCGAGATGCCCATGCCACCGCCGACACAGAGCGACAGCATCGCCCGCTTCAGGCCGAGGCGCTCCAGCTCATCCAGCATGGTGCTGACGAGCATCGCGCCGGTGGCGCCGAGGGGATGGCCCATGGCAATCGCCCCGCCGTTGACGTTGGTCACCTCATGGCTGATACCCAGGTCCTTCATATAGCGCATGGCCACGGACGCAAAGGCCTCGTTGATCTCCCACAGATCGATATCCTCAGGCGTGAGGCCGGCTTTCTGCAGGCACTTCTTCGCCGCCGGACCCGGTCCGGTGAGCATGATCACCGGATCGGTGGCGAGCACCGCGGTCGCCACGATGCGCCCCCGCGGCGACAGGCCCAGATCCCTGCCGGCCTTTTCACTGCCGATCAGCACCGCGCTGGCACCGTCCACGATGCCGGAGGAGTTGCCGGGCGTGTGCACATGCTCGATGCGATCCAGCGTGGTGTACTTGCCGAGGATCACGTCGTCAAAGCCCATGTCACCCATCATGGCGAAGGAGGGATTCAGCTGCCCGAGGGTCTCCACCGTGGTACCCGGCTTGATGAAATCGTCGCGCTCGAGAATGGTCAGACCGTTCTCGTCCAGCACGGGCACGACAGAACCATCGAAATACCCGCTGTCGCGGGCGTGCGCCGCGCGGCGCTGGGACTCCGTGGCGTAGGCATCGACATCCTCGCGACTGTAGCCATCAAGCGTGGCAATGGTGTCCGCCCCGATACCCTGGGGTACGAAGCCGGTCTTGGCGGCAAACGCGGGATCGCCGCCCATGGCCCCCCCGTTGGAGCCCATGGGCACGCGCGACATGCTCTCCACGCCACCGGCGACCACCAGGTCTTCCCAGCCGGAGGCGATTTTCTGCGCCGCGATATTCACCGCCTCGAGGCCCGAGGCACAGAAGCGATCGAGCTGCACGCCGGCCACCGATTCGTGCCAGTCCGCATTCATGACGATCATCTTGGCGACATCGCTGCCCTGTTCACCCACCGGCGTGACGCAGCCCATGACGACATCGTCGACATACGCCGTATCGAGATCGTGGCGGGACTGCAGTGCCCGCAGCAGGCCAGCCCCCAGATCTATCGGTTTTACCTCGTTCAGGCTGCCACCGGGCTTTCCCTTGCTGCGCGGCGTACGAACGGCGTCATAGATGTAGGCGTGATGGCTCATGACCGGTAGCTCCCCAATTGGATGTATCCCCTCAGTCTGCCCCCGGCCCTCGAGGCAGGCAATGACAGTGGGCACTAAAATAATTGACCGAAAGTTACAGCCTGAGGTGGGTTTTTCAGGGGCCTCCCGCAGCGTCCGAGGCCCGCGGCAGGCGCCACAGCACGACAAGCGAGAACAGCGCGGGCGCCAGTGCTGCCAAAGCCAGGGGGGCGAGGCCATCGGTGATGGCAGGGGCCACCAGGACCGTACCGCCCGCGGTGACCAGCATGATGAACAGGATCACCAGCGCCGACGCCCGTGCATCGTCACCGCCGGAGGCCTGCAGTGCGCGGTAGAAACCGGGCGGACCGCGAAACCCGATCCCCATGTTGAAAGGCAGGAACAGCAGCCAGACGACCGTGATGTCGCGGCCCCCAGCGAGTGCGTAGACAAGCATGGCCAGCGCACCTGCCGCCGAGAGCAGGCTACCCCGGAAGATGGTCGCCTCGGCGCCCATCCACGCAACGACATGGCTGGACAGGTTGGCGGCCAGGATAAACGTCGAGATGCCCAGCACCTGCATGATAATGAAATCCTGTATCGTGCGGCCGAGCCCGACCGTGATCACCGTCGGCATCCCGAAGACGAACACCAGCAGCGCCCCGACGCTCAG
>JAWLGG010000075.1:0-9449 GCA_041685155.1 Chromatocurvus sp. | reverse complement strand
CCATCAGGGATTCCAGCATGACCGGCTCACGCTGCAGCCAGCCACGCTCGAAGGCCGCCTCGTGCATCGCGTACTCGCCGCTGACCTGGTAGGCGAAGGTCGGGGCCTTCAGCTCCTGCTTCACCCGCTGCACGATGTCGAGGTAGGGCATACCCGGCTTGACCATGATCATGTCGGCCCCCTCGGCAAGGTCCAGGGCGCACTCGTGCAGGGCCTCGTCACTGTTGGCGGGATCCATCTGGTAGCTCGCCTTGTTGCCGCCCTTTATGTTGCCCGATGAACCGACGGCGTCGCGGAAGGGGCCGTAGTAGCTGGAGGCGTACTTCGCCGCGTAGGCCATGATCAGGGTGTTGTGATGGCTGTCGGCTTCCAGCGTGTCGCGGATGGCCCCGATGCGGCCGTCCATCATGTCGGAGGGCGCGACGATGTCGGCACCCGCTGCCGCGTGGGAGAGCGCCTGCTTGACCAACACCTCGGTGGTGACATCGTTGAGCACGTAGCCGGTATCGTCGATGATGCCGTCCTGCCCATGGGTGGTGTAGGGATCGAGGGCGACATCGGTCATGATGCCGAGATCGGGCAGTGCCGCCTTGAGCTCGGCGACTGCGCGCTGCACCAGACCGTCACTGCTGTAGGCCTCTTCGGCATGCAGGCTCTTGCGTTCCGCCGGCACCACGGGGAACAGGGCCAGGGCGGGGATGCCCGACCCGTGCGCTTCCCGCGCGAGCTCGATCAGCAGATCGACGCTGAGTCGTTCCACGCCCGGCATGGAGGGAACGGCCTCGCGCTGCCCGCTGCCCTCGAGGACAAACACCGGCAGTATGAAGTCCGCCGGCGCCAGGTGGCTCTCGCGCACCAGGTCGCGGGCGAAGGCGCTGGCGCGAAGCCGGCGCATGCGGGTGACGGGAAAGGCCCCGCGCTGTGAACTGAAAGCCATGCTCATCCTTCCTTAAAGTGCCGCGAAGGCCGTGCGGGCCGCCGCCAGTGTTTCCTCGATATCGGCATCCGTGTGTGCGGCCGACATGAAGCCCGCCTCGTAGGACGCAGGCGCCAGGTAGACACCCAGATCGAGCATCCTGTGGAAGAAGCGGCCAAAGGCCTTTGTATCGCAGGCCATGACGTCCGCGTAGTTCTCCACCCGCGACTTGTCGGTAAAGAACCCGCCGAACATGGTGCCGGCGTGGTTGGTGGTGAAGGGAACCCCCGCCGCATCTGCCGCCGCCTGCATGCCCTCGCAAAGCGCTCGCGTGTGCTCGAACAGCGGCTCGTAGAACCCCGGTTGTGAGATGATGTCCATGGTAGCCAGGCCCGCGGCCATGGCGATCGGGTTGCCGGACAGGGTGCCCGCCTGGTAGACCGGCCCCAGCGGTGCGATATGTTCCATGATCTCGCGCTTGCCGCCGAAGGCGCCGACGGGCATGCCGCCGCCGACAATCTTGCCCAGCGTCGTGAGATCCGCCTCGATGCCATAGTGCCCCTGGGCACCGTGGGTGCCGAAGCGGAAGCCGGTCATGACCTCATCCAGAATGAAGACCGCGCCGGACTCGTTGCACACCTCGCGCATGGCGTTGAGGAATTCGGGCGTGGGAAGCACGCAGTTCATGTTCCCTGTGACCGGCTCGACGATCAGGCAGGCGATACGTTCGCCGTGTTCGGCGAAGGCCCTGCGCAGGCCTTCGGTATCGTTGTATGTCAGTGTCATGGTGTGTTCGGCGAGGCAGGCAGGTACGCCGGGTGAGCTCGGCACACCCATCGTCAGGGCGCCGGAGCCGGCCTTGATCAGAAGCGAGTCGGAGTGACCGTGGTAGCAGCCCTCGAATTTCACGATCACATCGCGGCCGGTGTAGCCGCGCGCCAGGCGTATGGCGCTCATTGTGGCTTCGGTGCCGGAATTCACCATGCGCACCATGTCCATGTTCGGCATGATATCGCACAGGCGGTCGGCGAGATCGATCTCCAGCACGGTCGGCGCACCAAAGCTCAGACCTTTTTCTGCCTGGTGCACCACGGCCTCGCGCACGGCGGGGTGGTTGTGCCCCATGATCATCGGCCCCCAGGACAGTACGTAGTCGATATAGCGCTTGCCGTCGGTGTCGAACATGTAGGCGCCATCGGCGCGATCGATGAAGACCGGGGTGCCGCCCACGGCACGGAAGGCGCGGACGGGCGAGTTGACGCCCCCGGGGATGTGCGCGCTGGCGCGCTCGAATAGCTGTTCGGATGAGCTCATGCTTTCCTCAGTGGGTTGGCGGGTGATGCATCCGCAGATGCGCATTCAGCCCGAATTATGCGGCTTGTGTGCTGGCTTCGCCAACCTGCGCCCTAAAATGGTTTGAGTACCGCCAGGAAGACAATGCCGAACAGGAACAGCACGGGGACCTCGTTGAAGAAGCGATAGAACATGTGGCTGTGGTGATCGGCATCGGCATTGATGGCCCTGACATAGCGGCCGCACTGAAAGTGATAGACCACCAGGAAGGCAACGCCGGCGATCTTCAGCCAGAGCCAGCCCGCGTTCAGGTAGTAGTCCGGCGCCAGGCTGATGATGCCGAGGCCGAAGGCGATGGCGAGCACCATGAAGGGCGTGACGAAGCGGTACAGCCTGCGCGCCATGATCGCCAGCTGTTGTCGGGTATCGCTGTTCTCGCTGGCGGCGAAATACACGAAAATTCGCGGCAGGTAGAACAGGCCGGCGAACCAGCAGACGACGAATATGATGTGAAAGGCACGCAGCCAGAGCATGGGGTGTCTCCTCTGGTTAATCGGGACAGCGAGAATTGTTCGATACGGTCACGGTTAATGACTCCTCTCAGGCTGTGAATTGGATGATACCAGTTCCCCCTGTAGGATCTGCTTTTATACTGGCGTCCAAGCGCTGGATGACCCGGTGCGTGCAAACGGAGTGGAGGTGTGATGATCAGGATCGGTATTGTCGGTGGTACGGGCTACACGGGCGTGGAACTCCTGCGACTGCTGGCCAGTCACGGCGAGGCGCAAGTCGTGGCAATTACCTCGCGGGGAGAGAGCGGGCGCCGCGTGGATGACCTGTTTCCGAACCTGCGCGGCCATTACGACCTGGCTTTTTCCGATCCTGATATCGCCACTCTGGCGGCCTGTGACGTGGTGTTCTTTGCCACACCGCACAACGTGGCCATGCGCATGGCGCCTGAGCTGCTGGCGGCAGGCACGCGCATCATCGACCTGTCTGCAGATTACCGGCTGCGCGACCACGAGCGCTGGTCGCAGTGGTACGGAGAGCCCCATGCCAGCCCGGATACGCTGGCAGAGGCCGTGTATGGCCTGCCCGAGTTCAACCGTGACCTGATAGCGCAGGCGCGGCTTGTAGCCTGTCCGGGTTGCTACCCGACGGCGATACAGCTGGGCTTCATGCCACTGCTGAAAGCCGGTCTGGTGGACGCAGGGAACCTGATCGCCAGCGCGGCTTCCGCCGTGAGCGGCGCAGGGCGCCAGGCCAGGGTCGATAATCTGCTGACAGAGGTCTCCGACAGCTACAAGGCCTATGGGGTGAGCGGTCACCGGCATCTGCCGGAGCTGGAGCAGGGTCTTGGCGATATCGCCGGGGCACCGGTGCGAATGACCTTTGTACCACACATGGTGCCGATGATCCGGGGTCTTCACGCCACGCTGTTTGCCACGCTGAAGGACAGCGAAAGCGATGTTCAGGATGTGTTCGAACGCTTCTATGCCGACGAACCCTTTGTGGACGTGCTGCCTGCGGGCCAGTACCCCCAGACGCGCACGGTGCGCGGTGCGAACCGCTGCCAGATTGCGGTTCAGGTGCCCCAGGGCCGCGATACCGTCGTGGTCATGGCCACCGAGGACAACCTCGTCAAAGGTGCCTCCGGGCAGGCGTTGCAGTGCATGAATATCATCTTCGGACTGCCCGAGACGACAGGGCTTGTCCAGCTCGGCCTGTTGCCGTGAACGCCTCCGGCCGCAGGCAATAGTTGACTGAAAAGGTCGGACTTACCATAATCAGGAGTCGATTCTGTAACTCTGACTATCCGGTGTATGAAATGACAGTAGCAGCCGCGTTTGACCCGACAACCATCACGCTGTCTGACAGTGCGGTGCGCAAGGTGCGGGAGCTGGTGACCGAAGAGGAGAACGGGAATCTCAAGCTGCGGGTATTCATCACCGGCGGCGGCTGCTCGGGATTCCAGTATGGGTTCTCCTTTGATGAGGAGTCCGCCGACGATGACACCGCAATCGAAGTTGACGGGGTAACGGTGGTGGTTGATCCCATGAGCTTTCCCTACCTTGCGGGTTCCGAAGTCGACTACCTTGAAGGCCTTGAGGGGTCGCGTTTCGTCGTCAACAACCCCAACGCGACAACAACCTGCGGCTGCGGTGCGTCGTTTTCTATCTGACCTTCAGGCCCGCATCCGGGCTGTGAGCTGGGCTCAGGCGGTGTTTCCGGGATAGACGGTTCCCAGCACACGCGGGCCTTGCGCCCCGGTCACCTCCGGCGCATTGCCCGGCAGGTTCTGCAGGCGTCGGCGCGCCAGCCACGCGAAGGCCGCGGCCTCCACCCAATCGGGATGTATCCCCAGGGCCATTGTCGTCTCCAGCTTCGCCGGCTGCAGCAGGCGATACAGGCGGCGCATGATGTCGTTATTGTGGGCGCCGCCGCCGCAGACATAGACCGCTTCAGGCCGGAACGCTGATGACGCCAGGCTCCCGGCGATCGCGCGGGCAGTAAGCTCGGCCAGCGTCGCCTGGACGTCCTGGGGATGCAGATTCGGCAATGCCGCCAGCCTGGCCTGCAACCACCGGGGGCTGAAGTGTTCGCGGCCGGTGCTGCGCGGTCCGGTGCGGGTGAAAAACGGGTCGTCGAGGCAGGCTGATAACAGCGAATCCACCACGTCGCCCTCCGCCGACCAGGCTCCCGCCGAATCGTAGGCAGCGCCGCTGGTTGCGTGGATCCAGTGGTCGAGCAGGGTGTTGCCTGGACCGCAGTCGAAGCCGCCGCAAAGTGCCTGGCCGTCCAGTAGCGTGGCGTTGGCGATGCCCCCGATATTCACGATCGCGCGTCGCTCACCCGCAACGGCGAAGCGGTCGAGATGAAACGCCGGTACCAGCGGCGCGCCTTCGCCACCAGCCGCGATGTCGCGGCGCCGGAAGTCAGCCACCGTGATCACGCCGGTGATCTCCGCAATCGTATTCGGATCCCCGATCTGCATGGTGAAGGCGGCTGCCCGTTCGCCGGCAATCCCGTCCGGGCGGTGCCTCACGGTCTGGCCATGGCTGCCGATCGCGGTAATCTGGTCCGGCTCCAGACCTGCATCCCCGAGCAGTGCCAGCGTTGCCTCGGCGAAGGCATTGCCAAGTCGCCGATCGAGGTCGCCGAGACGGTCGATCTCGTTTTCCCCAGGGGTGCAGAGTGCGTCTATGTCGCGTTTCAACGATTGGTCCAGGCGGTGGTCGCGGCTGGCCAAAAGGGACATATCGCTCTGCGCATCGAACTCCAGAACAACGGCGTCGATGCCATCGGCGCTGGTGCCGGACATCAGGCCGACATAGCGCTGTACCCCCATGAGTCTACCTGGACGCCGGTGTGGTTTCCGTTTTCTGCTCCACGGGAGACGCCAATGCCAGACGTGATCCGGATTGCAGCTGCGCCAGCTGTTGTGCCGCGCCGGTAATGCTGGATCGGAACGCCGGCATCTCGGCGGCCGCGAGCGACTTCGCTTTCGGCAGCTGCTTGTGGATGGTGCGCGGGTTTCGGTGCACCCCGCTGACCAGAAACTCATAGTGCAGATGCGGCCCCGTTGCGGCCCCGGTCGCGCCCACCGTGCCGATGACCTGGCTCTGCACCACCTTCTGTCCCTTGCTTACCTTGCGCTTGTGCAGGTGCAGGTACTTGGTGATGTATTGCTCGCCGTGCTGAATGAAGACGTAATTGCCGTTCGCCCGGGTGTAGCCGGCTTCAATGACCCGGCCGTCGCCGGAGGCGAACACCGGTGTGCCGGTCGGGGCGGCGTAATCGGTGCCGCGGTGTGGCCGCGTGGTCTTGTAGATCGGGTGTTTGCGGGCGAGGTTGAAGTCGGAACTGATCCGGGTGAAGTCCACCGGCGCCATCAGGAAGGCCTTGCGCATGCTGACGCCCTCCTCGTTATAAAAGCTGTTGCGACCGGCACTGTCCTTGTAGCGGAAGGCATTGAATGTCTCGCCGCGGTTGGTAAAGGAGGCGGCGATGATCCGTCCGTCCGAGAATTTTTCGCCGTCGAGGTAGAGCTCCTCGTAGAGCACGTGCATGGTATCGCCGCGGCGCGGGTCGAGAACAAAGTCGATGACGCCGCCGAAGACGTTGGCCAGCTCCATGATCAGGTTGCTGGAAAGTCCGGCGTCGCGGCCGGCGAGAAACAGCGATGACTCGATCTCCCCAGAGGCCCACGCCTGGCGCGTCTCGGGCTCGCGCGTCACCTTCTCGCTGGAGAATCCGCCGTCCATGCGCCGGTAGATGACGCTTCGAAGGGGATCTATGACATGTTTGACCGCGCTTAGTCCGCCATCGTCATCTGCCAGGAACGCGATGGTCTGGCCGGGGTAGATACGCTCCAGCGCCTTGCCCTGGGGTGCCGTGTTGACGATATCGTAAACGTCGCGGTCGGAGTGGCCAGCGCGCTTGAACAGCAGGGAGAGATTGTCGCCACTCTGGATTACCAGCTCGCGCCAGGCGGGCTTCCCATCAAGGGATTCCAGGTCGGTTTCATTTTCCTCATCCTCCGCGGAAAGGCCGGTACCTGTGTCTCTCGCTGTCTCCGCCAGAATAGGCGCGGTACCTGACTGCGTTTCGGAGATCGCGGCAGTGGCTGGCGACGCCTCCACCTCGATAATTGTCGGCCGGTTCGCCTCCACTTCGCCGCCGGGCGCGACCAGGGCGCTGATGGCGACTACGGCAGTAACGCCTGCAATCGCCAGCAGGTGGTGGCGGCTGACCCGCGGTGGTTGCTTCAGTGGTGTCGCACCACGCGCGTGTTTGAATGAGAACATGAGGCAAACCCCGCTGTGTCGATTCACCAGTATATAAAAATAAAGGCGTGTGGATACAGTTGATTGGCAACGGGCCTGCACCAATGTTGTGCGGTCGATGCCGGCCAAGCTGCTCCGCGAGGGGGCCCTGCATGCTGCTGTTGACCGGAGTGCCTCATGTCGGGTTCTCATGCGGCATTTCGAGTGTTACTTCCGGTGACTTCCGCTCATTTCCAGGATGCCCGTTGATTTGTGCGCCAACATGGTGTTTTTTGCGCATCAAATTGGCACGCTGCAGCGCTTGCACTGTCACGATATTGTGGGAATATAAGTAACGTCCTGGTAACAAAGTTGCCCGGGCGCTCAATCCCGACGCTGCCATTACATTTTTGAACCACTGCTATCATATGGAGACTCTCTCATGAAGCGACTGCTGATTGCCTCAATGCTTGCCTGCGCCTCTGCCAGTAGCCTGGCCGACTGTCCTGCGCCGCTGCCGCGCGACGAACCCACGATACCGGACGGCCGGGTGGCCAGCGCGGAAGTCATGGCCGAGGCGGGCAAGGCGGTTCGCGGTTATGTCCGTGCGCTGGAAGCTTACCTGGACTGCCGTGGATCACTGAATCCGCTGCAGCACAACTACCTCGTGGATCAGGCTGAAACGGTAGCCGGCGCATACAACAGCGAGCTCGCCCGCTTCTTCGGGCGCGATGATATGCTGGCCACCAAGTGAAGGCCCGACACCTGCTCGACTGAACCCTCCCGTCCTGCCGCGACATAACTATAAGCGCGGTCGTATCAGCAGTGCCCCGTTAAGCGCTGCGCCTCTCCATGAATTGGCAACCTCGACAGGTTTCTGTATCTTTCGCGCTCCCCAGAATGTAGTGGTCACGGTGGTAGCCCGGAATGAGTTACGAGTTTCTCGAAGAGCTGCGCGAGCGCGGCCTGGTATTTCAGGTTGCCGGCGAAGATGCCCTGCCCGCCTGGCTGGATGATGCCCCCCGCAGCCTTTATTGCGGATTCGATCCCACTGCGGACAGCCTGCATATCGGTTCCCTTGTGCCCCTGCTTATGCTGCGCCGCTTCCAGCTCGCCGGCCACAGGCCGCTGGCCCTGGTGGGTGGAGCCACGGGGCTGATCGGTGATCCCAGCTTCAAGGCGCAGGAGCGCCAGCTGAACACACCCGAGGTCATTGCAAGCTGGGTAGACAGGCTTCGTGACCAGGTCAGTCGTTTCATCGATTTTGAAGCGGGCCCATGTGCCGCCGAGGTGGTGAACAACCTGGACTGGACCCGTGAGCTCGATATCCTCACTTTCCTGCGCGACGTGGGCAAGCACTTTTCCGTCAACGCCATGATCCAGAAGGAATCCGTAAAGCAGCGACTCGACCGCGAGGGCAGCGGCATCAGCTACACCGAGTTCAGCTACATGATTCTGCAGTCCCTGGACTTTGCCGAACTGAACCGGCGCTATGGCTGTGGTCTGCAGATCGGTGGTTCCGATCAGTGGGGCAATATCACTGGCGGGATTGATCTGACGCGGCGCATGAATGGCAATACAGTATTCGGCCTGACCATGCCGTTGATCACCAAGGCCGACGGTACCAAGTTCGGCAAGACGGAGTCCGGCACCGTCTGGCTGGATGCGGCAAAGACTTCGCCCTATGCTTTCTACCAATTCTGGCTGGGTACCTCCGATGCCGATGTCTATCGGTTCCTGCGCTACTTCACGTTTCTGGGCGTCGGTGAGATCGCGGAAATAGAACGTGAGGATGCGTCGGGGCAGGGTAGGCCTGAGGCCCAGGGAGTCCTTGCCCGGGAAGTCACGCGTCTGGTACACGGGGAATCGGGTCTTGAGGCCGCACAGCGGATCACGCGGAGTCTGTTCGATGGCGATCTCTCCGGGCTGTCAGATACTGACTTTCAGCAGCTCAAGCTCGATGGCCTGCCCGCTTCCAGCCTGAGCCTGGCAGGGTTGCCCGACACCCTCACCCAGCTACTGACCGAGGCGGGCATGGCCCGGTCGGGCAAGCAGGTCAAGGATGCGCTGCTGAGTGGGGCGGTGCAGGTCAATGGCAGGTCGCTCGGCTGGGATGACAATGGCGCACCGGGAGCGTCTCTGTCGCCGGACCATGCCCTCCATGGCCGCTTCTTCGTCGTGCGGCTGGGTAAAAAGAAGTACCATCTGTTCGAGTTGATCTAGCCTGCATGGCTCACCGATTCACGGCCTTGCTTCGCGAATCGGTTAGCGATGCACGCTAAGCGGCCCGCCGCAAAGGGATAACTTTTTGCAGATTTCTTGGAAATAGTTGTTGTCAGGTCGCATTCCATCGGTATAATGCGCGTCCCGGTTGAGGCATAGCCCACCGGGAAAAACCTGCCCCTGGCGGTCAGGTGTTTGTTAACAGTCAGATGAAGACAGATGTGTGGGCACTTGTTGGGATAGTTGCTGAT